>NZ_CAWNZT010000044.1:17262-25892 GCF_963878965.1 Aeromonas sp. HMWF015
GTGATCCCGACCAACGAAGAGCTGGTCATCGCTCGCGATGCCCTGAGCCTGGTCTGCTAAGTCAACCTCGCTTTGAAACAACGCCCGGCCTGTGCCGGGCGTTGTCATTTCTGGCGTACGCCGATTTGACATGGGGGAGGGGAGCGGTACCCTGACCACCACTGTTTTTGCAGCCAGCGGGCTGCCCGGTTCGGGAGAGAGCAATGAAAGAGGCGTTTTTTAACTGGTTGTCTGGCCTTGGGGTGGAAGTGACCAACCTGATGGCGCTGGTGATCGCGCTGGGTTTTATCGTCATCACCTCGTTGCTGCTGCACATGGCGCTGCACCGGGTGTTGCTGGTCCGGCTGGTGGGGATCCTCGGCAAGGCCAAGCAGGTGTGGCTGCCGCCCCAGCTGCAACAGCGCCTCTTCAACCGGCTCGCTTTCGTGTTGCAGGGGGCCGTGCTGCTCGGTCAGGCGGAGATCTGGCTGCCCCGTCAATCGGATAGCCTCAAGCTTATCGAGATGGTGGCCCAGCTCTGGATTTTGCTGTTCCTGCTGCTGGCCTTCTTCGCCCTGCTCGACTGCCTGTTGTCGGTGAGCCGTTACACCCGTCTTGGTCGGGATTTGCCCCTGCGCGGCATCTTCCAGGGGGCCAAGCTGGTAGGCAGCATTCTGGTGGGCATCCTGATGATCGCCCTGCTGCTCGGCAAGTCGCCGCTGTTCCTGTTCAGCGGTCTGGGTGCCATGACCGCAGTGCTGATGCTGGTGTTCAAGGACCCCATCCTCGGGCTGGTGGCGGGGATCCAGCTCTCCGCCAACCGGATGCTGAGCGTCGGTGACTGGCTGCAGATGGACAAGTACGGCGCCGATGGCGAAGTGACCGACATCGGGCTTACTACGGTCAAGGTATCGAACTGGGACAAGACCATCACCACCATTCCCACCTATGCCCTGATCTCCGACTCTTTCAAGAACTGGCAGGGGATGACCGAGTCGGGCGGCCGCCGCATCAAGCGCAGCGTCAATATCGACATGACCAGCGTGCGTTTTCTGACGGCCGATGAGCAGTTGCAGCTCAAGCAGGCGCAGCTGCTGGCTCCCTATCTCAGCCGCAAGGAGCAGGAGCTGAGTGCCTACAATCAGCAACTGAGCGATGCATTGAGCTGCCCCATCAATGGTCGTCACCTCACCAACCTCGGCACCCTGCGCGCCTATCTGGATGCCTACCTGCGTGCCCACCCCGGCATTCGCAAGGACATGACCCTGATGGTGCGCCAGCTGGCACCCACGTCAGACGGTCTGCCGCTGGAAATTTACTGCTTTACCGCGACAACGGCATGGGCCGATTACGAAGGGATCCAGGCCGATATTTTCGACCATATCTTCGCCATCATTGAGCAATTTCATCTGCGGTTGCACCAATCTCCCACAGGTTACGACATGCGTGCCTGGCAACGGGGATAAATAGGGAAACCGGGCGGGTCGGGGACGCGGAAAAAACCGCATATTAATCATCGACCCGTCGCCACTTGTCAGTTGAAATTTGCCGTGCAGAGGAGAAAAATGGCGGCCTTCTCTTCGCGCCCCTGATCCCCTCTTGATCAGCTGCCAGCCCAGAGACGTCACTTCAAGTCATCATCATGGGAAAGTTATGAAGCTCCTTCGCAATAGTGTGGCAACACTCTGCTACAGCCTGCTGCTGACCGCTGCGCCGGTTTTCGCTGTTGAATATGCTCTGCCTGCGGCCAACAGCCGTCTGGTAGGGGAAAATCTGGAATACGTGGTTCCGGCCGAAGAGAACGGCCAGCCGCTGGAGGCCATTGCTGCCAAATTCCAGCTGGGGCTCACCAACATGACCGAAGCCAACCCCAAGGCTGACCCCCTGCTGGTGCAGACCGGCGAGAAGCTGGTGATCCCCCAGCAACTGATCCTGCCGGATGCACCCCGTGAAGGGATCGTGCTGAACGTGGCCGAGATGCGCCTCTACTACTACCCCAAGGGTAAAAAAGTGGTGGAAGTGCTGCCCATCGGCATCGGCCAGCTCGGCACCGACACTCCGGAAAACTGGGTGACCAGCGTGCAGCGCAAGAAAGCGGGCCCGACCTGGACCCCGACCGCCAAGATGCATGCCGAATATGCCGCCCGTGGCGAGAGCCTGCCTGCGGTATGGCCGGCCGGCCCAGACAACCCCATGGGTCTGTTTGCCCTCTACATCGGCAAGATGTACGCCATCCACGGTACCAACGCCAACTTCGGCATCGGCCTGCGGGTGAGCCACGGTTGCGTACGTCTGCGCAACGACGACATCGCCTACCTGTTCAAGCAGGTACCGGTCGGTACTCGTGTCCAGTTCGTCAACCAGCCGATCAAGGCATCTCTCGAACCCAATGGTGTCCGCTATCTGGAAGTGCATCAGCCGCTGTCGCGCAGCGAAGAGGAGTTCAACTCCAAGCTGCCGGCACCGCTGCCGATGACCCCGGCGGTGACCCGCTTCATTGCCCACGCCGACAGCGACTCCCAACTGGTGAAGCAGGCGCTGGAGCAGCGCAACGGCATGCCAATGGCGATCAACCGCTAACGGCAAATCCCCGTCATGACAAAGGGCGAACAGCATGCTGTTCGCCCTTTTTGTTTCTGCTGCATTGACTCAGCTTCGCAGCAGATTTGCCTGCAGCTCGCTACCGAGCTGATCGAGCAGCTGATAGCGCGCCTTGTAGCTGGCCCGTTTGCGGGAGGGGATCTCCTCCAGCGTCTTGCGGGGCACCTCCAGCGGCAGGCTCATCCAGAGTTCATCCTGCACGCTACCCTGATGCTCCTGCCACAAGCCGTCGAGGTCGAACTTGACCCGATCGGCGGTGCGCTTGCTGCTCTGATAGACGTGGCTTTGGGTGCGGATCCCGAGCAGGCTCTTGCACGCCAGCCCCCGGGCCAGCTCGGCGGCCATATAGACCAGCAGGGACATGGGGCGCAGCCCGCCGCACGCCTTGGTGACCAGCTTGATCTCCTCGCTCTGCCCCTTGCCGCCCTGCAGCGAGCAGATCTCGAGGGTCGGGTTCGGCGCGGGGCGCAGATTGAGGGCCATGTAATAGAGCGCCGCGTCACCCAGCTTGAGGGTCAGGCTCATCTCCCCCTCTTTGCCCATGTGGGTTTGGTAATCCAGTTGCAGGGTCAGCGGTGCCGTCAGCTTGTCGCTCTGCCACTGGGCCAGCAGCAGGCCGCGCCCGCTGTAGATTGCCAGTTGTTGCGCCTTGGGCAGCTGACGTGCCAGCTGCTGGTAGTGGCCGCTGATAAGCTCGGCTCGCAGGTGCTTGCGGAGCCCCTTGTGGCGATAGGGGTGGAGCGGCTTTTCCAGAATATCGGGGAAGCGGCTGATCGCCTGCGCCAGCAGCGGTTGCTCCTGCTGCTGGCGATAGAGGGCGCGGGCGCCGGGATTGAGCCAGAGACGCCCCACATACTTTGCCCGTCTGATGAGATGACCCGACTCCTCCACCGGGTGAAGGCGGCGGGCGAGGGTTCGCAGGTGTGACAGATGAGATGACATGGTGCCGACCTCTGACTGGTGTGATGAGACAGGGCGGGGAGTGTAGGAGCGGGGCGCTGGCTTGTAAAAAAATGGATAGTAACAAAATGTGAAAACATAACGCTCAGTAGCGGCTGGCGCTGCGAGATGACCGTCACGGCCACGGCAGGAAATCTGGCGCCATCCTCTTGATGCGGCAGATGATTTGATGCGCAAAGGTTTTTATTGTGTTTTGTGTTTGTTAAAACTGGTTGAGCTGGCGCGAACGGCTGATTAAGCTAGGCCGGTTTTTTAGGGATGAGCCCGTCACCAGAGCGGGCAGAGAATGACACAAAACGGAGTTTTGCATGACAGCTAGCACACCCATGTTAATCACCTTCCTGGTGTATATCCTCGGAATGGTGTTGATCGGCTTCGTCGCCTATCGCGCCACCCGCAACTTTGATGACTACATTCTGGGCGGTCGCCGGATGGGGAGCTGGGTTACCGCTCTCTCTGCCGGCGCCTCCGACATGAGCGGCTGGTTGCTGATGGGCCTGCCCGGCGCCGTCTTCGTCAGCGGCATCTCCGAGAGCTGGATCGCCATCGGTCTGGTGATCGGCGCCTACCTCAACTGGCGCTGGGTAGCGGGTCGCCTGCGGGTGCATACCGAGAAGAACCGCAACGCCCTGACCCTGCCGGACTATTTCACCTATCGCTTTGAAGATCACAGCAAGGTGCTGCGCATCCTCTCGGCGCTGGTGATCCTGCTCTTCTTCACCATCTATTGCGCCTCCGGCGTGGTGGCCGGTGCTCGTCTGTTCGAGAGCACCTTCGGCATGGATTACAACACCGCCCTCTGGGTCGGTGCCGCCGCCACCATCACCTACACCTTCTTCGGCGGCTTCCTGGCGGTGAGCTGGACCGATACGGTGCAGGCAACCCTGATGATCTTCGCCCTGATCCTGACCCCGGTCTTCGTCATCATCGCCGTCGGCGGGGTGGACAGCGCCATGATCGAGGTGGCCGCCAAGAGCGCCACCAACCTCGACATGTTCAAGAATCTGGATGTGATCGCCATCATCTCGCTGATGGCCTGGGGCCTTGGTTACTTCGGTCAGCCCCACATTCTGGCCCGCTTCATGGCGGCGGATTCCCACCACTCCATGGCCAATGCCCGTCGCATCAGCATGACCTGGATGGTGTTCTGCCTCGCAGGCGCGGTGGCCATAGGCTTCTTCGGGCTGGCCTATTTTGCCCGCTTCCCGGAAGTGGCGGCTGGGGTGACCGGCAACCCGGAGCGGGTCTTTATCGAGCTCTCCAAAATCCTGTTCAACCCCTGGATCGCCGGTGTGCTGCTCTCCGCCATTCTGGCGGCGGTGATGAGCACTCTAAGTTGTCAATTACTGGTCTGCTCCAGCGCCATCACAGAGGATCTTTACAAGCCCTTCCTGCGCAAGAACGCCTCCCAGCGTGAGCTGGTGTGGGTGGGTCGCCTGATGGTGCTGCTGATCGCGGTGATTGCCATCGCCGTTGCCATGAATCCGGAAAACCGGGTGCTGGGGCTGGTGAGCTACGCTTGGGCCGGTTTCGGTGCCGCCTTTGGTCCCGTGGTGCTGCTCTCGGTGCTGTGGCCGCGAATGACCCGCAACGGCGCGCTGGCCGGCATGCTGGTCGGTGCCATCACCGTCATCGTCTGGAAGCAGTTCGGCTGGCTGGGGCTGTATGAGATCATCCCTGGCTTCCTGTTCGCGCTGCTGGCCATTGTGGTGGGCAGTCTGCTGGGCGAAGCGCCATCAAAAGCGATGCTGGAGCGTTTCCGCGATGCCGAGGAGGAGTACAACACCCCGGCCGAGAGTGCGGGAGAGCCGGTCGCGGTGAACTGATCCCCCTTACCGCTTTCTGATTGAGAGCCCCGCCCCCGGACAAGGAGTGCCCTGGTTGGCCATCCTTGCACCGGTTTGGCGGGGCTTTGTGCTATCTGATTCACTCTTGGGCACTTTTTTATGTTCGGCCGGGGGCTCGACGGTGCTCGCTTTCTTTTGTCTTGGCACCGAATATGGGACACTAGGCCGCCTGAAGGAGACCTAGTGCATGCGGCTATTCACCCTGATCCTGATCCTCCTGCTGGGGGGACTGCAATATGACCTCTGGCTGGGGAAGAACGGGCTATCCGATTATCAGAACCTGTCGGAGGCCATCTCGCAGCAACAGCGGGACAACCAGACTCTCAAGGATCGTAACGACCTCATTTACCGCGAGATAGATGATCTCACCTCTGGCCTCGAGGCCATCGAGGAGTTGTCGCGCAACGATCTGGGTTACATCAAGCAGGGGGAGACCTTCTACCGGATCATCCCCAAAGAAAAAGACAAAGAGACAGCGCCGGACGATGAGCCCTACGATGACTGATGCCAGCCGGGTATCCGGCCTGACGGCGATCGTCCCTGCCGCCGGTATCGGCAGCCGGATGGGGGCCGATTGCCCCAAGCAGTACCTGCAACTGGCGGGTAAAACCATTCTCGAACATACCCTGGAGCGGCTGCTCTCCCACCCGGCCATCGCCCAGGTGATCGTGGCGCTGGCGCCCCATGATCGCTGGTTCGAGGCCCTGCCCGTGGCGGCCGACCCGCGGATTGTGCGGGTAGAGGGAGGCGCCGAGCGCGCCTTCTCCGTCCTCAATGGCCTCCATGTGGCGCAAGGGGAGTGGGTGCTGGTGCACGATGCGGCCCGCCCCTGTCTGACTCACGGCGATCTCGATGCGCTGATTGCCGCGGCCATGGGCTGCGGCGGCGCCATTCTCGGCAGTCGGGTGCGCGATACCATGAAACGCTCCGATGGGGAGGGCAATATCATCGCCACCGTCGAGCGCGAGCAGCTCTGGCATGCCCTGACGCCGCAGATGTTCCCGACCCGTGACCTGAAGCGGGCGCTGGAAGAGGGACTGATGCTGGGCGCCACCATCACCGACGAGGCCTCCGCCATGGAGCGGGCCGGATTCACGGTGCGCATGGTGGAAGGGCGTGCCGACAATATCAAGGTGACCCGGCCGGAAGATTTGTCGCTGGCGGGGCTGTTTCTAAGCCAGCAGGCATAAGCCCCTCAGTCAGAACAGACCGTTCAGAGCAGAGCGTCTCGAACAAACAGGCCCGAACAAGGAGTTAGCATGATCCGGATTGGACATGGTGTGGACGTACACAAAATTGATGGGGTTGGTTTCAGCATGTTGGGAGGTTGCCGCTGATGATGCGCATTGGTCATGGTTTTGATGTCCATAAATTTGGTGGTGTTGGCCCCTGCATGCTGGGTGGCGTGCCGGTTCCCTACGAGCAGGGGCTGGTTGCTCACTCCGACGGCGATGTGGTGCTGCACGCGGTGAGCGATGCCTTGCTGGGGGCCATCGGTGCCGGTGACATCGGCCGCCACTTCCCCGATACCGCTGCCGAGTTCAAGGGGATCGACAGTCGCATCCTGCTGCGGGATGTCTTTGCCCGGGTACAGCAGGCGGGTTATGCCATCGGCAACCTGGATGTGACCATCATCGCCCAGGCCCCCAAAATGGCCCCCCATATCGACGCCATGTGCGCCGTGCTGGCCGCCGATCTGCAATGTGATTTGAACCGGGTGAACGTCAAGGCGACCACCACCGAACAGCTTGGGTTTACGGGGCGCAAGGAAGGGATCGCCACCGAAGCCGTCGTCCTACTGGTGAAACAATAATGCTGGAACAACTTGCCTATCTGCACGGGGCGCCCACTGCCCGCGGTATCCTCAAGGCCGAGGCCGCCGACTTCGTGGTGAATGAAGATCTCGGGTTTGAGCCCTGTGGTGAGGGTGAGCACATCTTCGTCCGGGTGCGCAAAACCGGCGAGAACACCGCCTGGGTGGCGGGTCTGCTGGCCGATGCGGGCGGGGTCAACCGCAATGCGGTGACCTGGGCGGGCCTGAAGGATCGCCACGCGGTGACCGAGCAGTGGTTTGGCATTCACCTGCCGGGCAAGGCCGAGCCGGACTTGTCGGTTATCGAGAGCGACAGCATTCAGATCCTGCAAGCCAAGCGTCACAATCGCAAATTGCGGGTCGGCTACCTCAAGGGCAACCACTTCACCCTGCGCCTCACCGGTCTGGAGCAGGCCGACGGGCTGGAAGCGCGCCTGCAGGCCATCGCCGGGCAGGGCGTACCCAATTACTACGGCGAGCAGCGTTTTGGCCGCGATGGCAACAATCTGGAAGCGGCCAAGGCGATGTTTGCCGGCAAGCGGATCAAGGATCGCAACAAGCGCTCCCTCTACCTCTCTGCCGCCCGCAGCATGCTGTTCAACGCCATTGTCAGCGCCCGTATCGAGCAGGGGCTGGCCCATCAGCTGCTGGCCGGTGATTGCGTGATGCTCAAGGGCAGCCACTCCATCTTCAGCGAAGAGAGTGTGACCCCCGAGCTGGAGGCGCGTCTTGCCTCCGGCGATGTGCAGCTCACCGCGCCCCAGTGGGGCCGTGGCCGTCTGGCCAGTCAGGGCGCCGCTGCCGAGTTCGAACAGGGCGTGTTGGCCCCTTACCGCGATTGGTGTGACGGGCTGGAGAAGGCGGGGCTGGATCAGGACAGGCGCCCCCTGCTGCTCAAACCGGAGCAGATGAGCTGGCAGCTGGACGGCGAGGCGCTGACCCTCTCCTTCTTCCTGCCGGCGGGCGCGTTTGCCACCAGCGTGGTGCGCGAGTTAATGCAGGCCGAAGAGGCCGATCACGGTTTCAGGAATCAGACCGATGCGAATTCTGGTCAGTAATGACGATGGTGTGCATGCCGAGGGGATTCGTGCCCTCAGCGAGGCGCTGCACGCCTGCGGCGAGGTCATTGTGGTGGCGCCGGACCGCAACCGCAGCGGCGCGAGTCACTCCCTGACGCTGGAAGTGCCGCTGCGGGTTACCCGCATCGCAGAAAACGGCTTTAATGGGTGCGAGAGCTATGCGGTGAAGGGGACGCCGACCGACTGCGTGCATCTGGCGGTCAACGAGCTGGTGCGCCCTGAACCCGACATGGTGGTGGCCGGTATCAACCACGGCGCCAACCTGGGGGATGATGTCATCTACTCGGGGACGGTCGCCGCGGCCACCGAGGGGCGCCATCTTGGCTACCCCTCCATCGCTATCTCGCTGGT
>NZ_CAWNZT010000045.1:0-14442 GCF_963878965.1 Aeromonas sp. HMWF015
TGGATCAGGTATTCGACCTGTTCGACAACCTGGGCGCGACTGACGAACAGCTGGATTTCAAAGTTGTTTACGCCTCTGCACTGAACGGTTGGGCCACCATGGATCAGGACGTCGAGTCCGAGAACATGGAGCCGCTGTTCCAGGCTATCGTTGACAACGTTGAAGCGCCGAAGGCTGATGCCGAAGGTGGTTTCCAGATGCAGATCTCCCAGCTGGACTACAACTCCTACGTGGGCGTTATCGGTATCGGCCGTATCACCCGTGGTCGCGTCAAGACCAACCAGCAAGTCACCATCGTTGGTGCTGACGGCAAGACCCGTAACGGTAAAGTCGGTCAGGTGCTGGGTTACCTGGGTCTGTCCCGTACTGAAGTTACCGACGCGCAAGCGGGTGACATCATCGCTATCACCGGTCTGGGCGAGCTGAAAATCTCCGACACAATCTGTGACAATGGTGCCGTTGAAGCCCTGCCGCCGCTCTCCGTTGACGAGCCGACCGTGAACATGACCTTCCAGGTCAACACCTCACCGTTCGCCGGTAAAGAAGGCAAGTTCGTGACCTCCCGTAACATTCTGGAGCGTCTGAATCAGGAGCTGGTCCACAACGTGGCCCTGCGCGTGGAAGAGACTGATGATCCGGACAAGTTCCGTGTATCCGGTCGTGGTGAGCTGCACCTGTCCATCCTGATCGAAAACATGCGTCGCGAAGGTTACGAACTGGCTGTATCCCGTCCGGAAGTAATCCTGCGTACCGTTGACGGCGTTCTGCAAGAACCGTTCGAAACCGTGACTGTGGACGTTGAAGAAGCGCATCAGGGTTCTGTCATGGAGCAACTGGGTCTGCGTAAAGGCGAAATGACCAACATGACGCCGGATGGCAAGGGTCGTGTCCGTCTTGACTTCATGATCCCGAGCCGTGGCCTGATCGGCTTCCAGACCGAGTTCATGACCATGACCTCCGGTACCGGTCTGCTCTACCACACCTTCGACCATTACGGTCCGCACAAGGGTGGCAGCATCGGCGAGCGTCAGAACGGCGTGCTGATCTCCAACGCAACCGGTAAGGCCCTGACCTACGCCCTGTTCGGTCTGCAAGACCGCGGTCGTCTGTTCATCGGTCACGCGACCGAAGTGTACGAAGGCCAGGTGATCGGTATTCACTCCCGTTCCAACGACCTGACTGTTAACTGCCTGAAGGGCAAACAGCTTACCAACATGCGTGCCTCCGGTACCGACGAAGCTCAAGTGCTGACTCCGCCGATCCGCATGACTCTGGAACAGGCTCTCGAGTTCATCGACAACGACGAACTGGTAGAAGTGACTCCGAAGAACATCCGTATCCGCAAAAAATTGCTGACCGAGCTGGATCGTAAGCGCTCTGGCCGTGGTTAATGCCATGAGCTGAGTCTCGGCAGCCCTCGCGGCTGCTGACGGTTCACTGATAAACGGACCCAAACCTCTGGTTTGGGTCCGTTTTTTTATGCTTGTGAACCGCTCTGGTCATCCTGGTGAGGTTGTTCAGGCCATCAGCAATGGATGATGAGTGGGCTGATAAGCGGTGAGCGAAAGTCGTGGGGATGGGTGAGATAAAAAAGCCGCAGCGGGTGAACGCTGCGGCTTTTTGCTGGCATGCAGAAGGGGTTACTGGCGCCAGAAGGAGGGGAAGAAGAGTACGGCGACCGTCAGGATCTCTAGCCGTCCCAGCAGCATGCCAAACGACAGTAGCCACTTGGCTGATTCCGGCAGGCTGGCAAAGTTGGTGCTGGGGCCAACCACAGGGCCCATGCCTGGGCCGACGTTGGCGACGGCGGTGATGGAGCTGGAGATGGAGGTGAGGGGATCGAGCCCGATGGCGGCCAGCAGCGCGGCGATCACCAGAATGATGGCGAAGTAGGCCAGCACGAAGGATATCATCGAGCGAATGATGGCGTCGTTGACCGGGCGGCCGTTGTATTTCTGCGGGAACACGGCTGAGGGGTGCATCAGCTGGCGCATCTGCTTTCTGAACAGGGCGAAGGCCACCTGCACCCGGAAGATCTTCAGACCACCCGCAGTGGAGCCGGAGCAGGCTCCCAGCGCCAGCAGCACGATGAAGACGATGCTGGCGAGCGGGCCCCAAGTGCCGAAGTCACCGAGACCGAAGCCGGTGGTGGTGAGTACCGAGACGATGTTGAAGCAGCTGATGCGCAGGGCATCCATAAAGCTGAACAGATCCCGCTGCCACAGATAGAGGGTCATGATGACAGTGACCCAGACCACCAGCCAGAAGAAGCCGCGCACCTGGGCATCCTTGAACAGGCTGTAGTCCCTGTGGTTGAGGCTTTGCACATAGAGCAGGAAGGGCAGGCCGCCGAGGAACATGAACAGGGTGCCAATCCAGTGTGCCGAGTTGGAGAAGTGGGACATGGATTGATCGGAGGTGGAGTAGCCGCCGGTACTGAGGGTGGTCATGGCGTGGTTGATCGCCTCGAACATGTTCATGCCGCTGGCCCAATAGGCCATGAAGCAGAGCATGGAGAGCACCAGATAGACCACAACGATGTTGTTGGCCACCGTCTTGGCCCGCGGTGCGCTTTTGTCTGACCAGTCCGAGCTCTCGGTCTGGAACAGCTTCATGCCGCCGACGTTGAGGTAGGGCAGTACGGCAACCGCCATCACGATAAAGCCGACCCCGCCCAGCCACTGCAGGATAGAGCGCCACAACAGGATGCTGTGGGCCATGTTGTCGAGGCCGGAGAGCACGGTGGAGCCGGTGGTCGTTACCCCCGACATGGTCTCGAAGTAGGCGTCGGTAAAGTTGATGTGAGTGATGAAGACAAAGGGCAGGGCGCCGAAGGCACAGGCCACCACCCAGACCGAGGTGGTGAGCAGGAACATCTCCCGCACCCCCAGATGAAATTCCGCTTTGCGGCCGTAGTGGAGGCAGAGCAGGGCGGCGCCGTGGGTGATGAGCACCGATTTGAGAAACTCGACAAATCCCTCTGACCCTGTGAGCAGTGCCAGCAAGGTGGGCAGCCACATGAAGAGCGCCAGCTTGGAGAGCACCAGCCCCAGGGTGAAGATAATGGGACGCAGCTTGATCATGTTCGATAACCTGGTCGTTGATTAACAAAAGACCCGGACCATCCCCCTGGTGGGGCTGAGCCGGGTCTGGCGTGACAGTGAGCGGCCATGGGCCCGTTACAGGAAGAAGGGGCTGGGCTGGAACAGCCGTTCCACTTCCGGGATGTACTTTTTGTCCACCAGGAACATGACCACGTGGTCATCCTGCTGGATCCTGGTGCGATCGTGAGCGATCAGCACCTCATCCCCACGCACCACGGCACCAATTGTGGTGCCCGGCGGCAGCTTGAGTTCGCCCACCGTCTTGCCGACCACCTTGGAGGTGTTCTCGTCGCCGTGGGCGATCGCCTCGATCGCCTCGGCAGCACCGCGGCGCAAGCTGTAGACGTTGGCGATATCGGCCCGGCGCACGTGGGTCAGCAGGGCCGAGATGGTGGCCTGCTGCGGCGAGATGGCGATATCGATGGAACCGCCCTGTACCAGATCGACGTAGGCACCGCGCTGGATCAGCACCATGGTCTTCTTGGCGCCCATCTTCTTGGCGAGCAGGGCCGACATGATGTTGGCCTCATCCTCGTTGGTCACGGCGATGAAGACGTCGATCTGGTCGATATGTTCCTCGGCCAGCAACTCCTGATCCGCCGCATCGCCGCAGAAGACGATGGTGTTCTCCAGCAGTTCGGAGAGCTGCTCCGCCCGCTTCTGGTTACGCTCGATAAGCTTGACGCTGTAGCGCTTTTCCAGCTGACGGGCGAGGCCGGCGCCGATGTTGCCGCCACCGACGATCATGATGCGGCGGTAGGGGCTCTCGAGGCGCTGCAGCTCAGACATCACGGCGCGGATATGACCCGCGGCGGCAACGAAGAAGACCTCGTCATCCGCCTCTATGATGGTGGTGCCTTGCGGGCGGATGGGGCGCCCCTGACGGAAGATGGCTGCCACCCGGGTCTCGATGTTGGGCATGTGCTCTCGCAGGGTGGAGAGGGCATTGCCCACCAGCGGGCCGCCGTAGTAGGCCTTGACCGCCACTAAACCTACTCTACCGCCAGCAAAATCAACAACCTGCAGGGCCCCCGGATACTCGATGAGCCGACGCACATAGTCAGTTACCAGCTGCTCCGGCGCGATCAGATGGTCCACTGGTACCGATTCCGGCAGGAACAGGCGATCCCGTTCGGTCAGATAGGCTGGCGAGCGGATCCGCGCCACCTTGTTCGGGGTGTTGAACAGGGAGTAGGCCACCTGACAGGCGATCATGTTGGTCTCGTCACTGTTGGTGACGGCGACCAGCATGTCGGCATCCTGAGCACCCGCTTCGCGCAGCACCTTGGGGTGGGCGCCGTGACCGTTGACCACCCGCAGGTCGAACTTGTCCTGCAGTTCGCGCAGGCGTTCGCTGTCGGTGTCGACGATGGTGATGTCGTTGTTCTCCCCGGCCAGGTTCTCGGCCAGGGTGCCGCCGACTTGGCCGGCTCCCAAAATGATGATTTTCATAGGGAACGTCTACTCACGTTGAGGCAGTAAAGGGGCATGCCGCCAGCATGGCGATTGCCCCGGAAGAAGCATGTCAGCGTCACAGCTTGACCAGTTTGGCGTAGTAGAAGCCATCCATCTCGGCTTCACCCGGCAGGAACTGGCGACCCGGGCAATCCGGGGTGTCCTGTTCGTGTAACGGTACCAATTTGGCATCTTTGGTCGCGGCAAGGAAGGCGCGGATCTGTTCGCGGTTCTCTTCCGGCAGGACGGAGCAGGTGGCGTAGAGCAGGGTGCCGCCGCTTTTCAACTTGCCCCAGAGGGCATTGAGAATGCGGCGCTGCAGCTCGGCCAGCTCGCGAATGTCCTGATCTCGGCGCAGCCACTTGATGTCGGGATGGCGACGGATCACGCCGGTGGCGGAGCAGGGGGCATCCAGCAGGATGCGGTCGAACTGACCCTCCAGCCACCACTGTTCCGGTGCCGCGGCATCGCCATGGATCACCTTGGCGGTCAGGCCGATGCGGTCCAGGTTCTCCTGCACTCGCTTGAGGCGGTTTTCGTCGGCATCGACGGCAACCACGCCAGCCAGCTTGGGTTGCCGCTCCAGCAGGTGGGCAGTCTTGCCACCGGGGGCCGCGCAGGCATCCAGTACCCACTCACCCGGTTGCGGGTCGAGCAGGGCGGCCGCCTGTTGTGCTGCACCATCCTGTACCGAGCAGTCACCGACCTCGAAGCCGGGCAGCTTGGTCACATCGCAAGGACGCTCCAGCAGGATGCAATCCTCGCCTTCTTCACCGGCTACCGCATTGATGCCGACTTCAGCCATGCGAGCCAGCATGGCATCGCGGCTCTGGCGCTGGCTGTTGTTGCGGATCCACATGGGGGGACGCTGGTTGTTCGCCTCCATGATGAATTCCCACTCATCGTGATAGGCCTGACGCAGGCGCTTGGTGAGCCACTCCGGATGACCGAGGCGAATGCTGGGAACACGGTCAATACGCAGCAGAATGACTTCGGCGCTGCGCTGGAAGTTGCGCAGCACGCCGTTGATGAGGCCACGCAGGGAGGTGCCCTTGAGCAGTTTGACGGCGTTGACGGTCTCGGCCACCGCGGCGTGAGCCGGAATGCGGGTGTAGATGAGCTGATAGAGACCGACCAGGATGAGGTAGTGGAAAATGCGGCTCTTGTTCTTGAGCGGCTTGTCCATCATCTCGTTAACTGCCGCATCGAGGCGGGGCAGCCAGCGCAGGGTGCCGTAGCAGAGTTCTTGCAGGAGAGCGCGATCACGGGGCGCAACTTTCTCCTGGGCAGCAGGCAGAACAGCGGAGAGGGATTGACCCTGATCCAGCACCTGTTGAATAACGAGAGCGGCCTGTGCACGTGTTTTCATAGAGTTACCTTAGATGCGCAAGTCGGGGCCTGGGCCCCGCTTGTGTCAATTCAATCCAGTTCAATTCAATTGCGTGCCGGGTTCAAACCAGTCGCGGCGAGAGTTGAGCAGATCCGAAACGGACATGGCCTTCTTGCCGGGCGGTTGCAGGGTCAGTAGGCGCAGCACCCCTTTGCCGGTAGCGATATCAATCCCCTGCTTGTCGGCCTTGAGCAGGGTGCCGGCGGGTTGGCTGTGGTCGCTGTCAATGACTGAGGCTTGCCATACCTTGACGGTCTGGTCAGCCACTTCAAACCAGCTGATGGGCCAGGGGTTGAACGAGCGGATGCAGCGTTCGATGGCAACAGCCTCCATCGACCAGTCGATGCGGGCCTCTTCCTTGGAGAGCTTTTCGGCGTAGTTGGCCAGCGCATCATCTTGCGCCTCGGCAGCGGTTTCACCGGCGGCCATGGCATTGATGGTGTCGACCAGCGCCTGCGGGCCCAGCTCGGCCAGCTTGTCATAGAGGCTGGCGGAGGTGTCATCGGCGGCGATGGGGCAGCTCACCTTGCGGATCATTGCGCCGGTATCCAGCCCTACATCCATCTGCATGATGGTGACGCCGGTTTCGCTATCACCCGCCCAGATGGCGCGCTGGATCGGCGCGGCACCGCGCCAGCGTGGCAGCAGTGAACCATGGACGTTGATGCAGCCCAGACGCGGGGTATCGAGCACCACCTTGGGCAGGATCAGGCCGTAGGCCACGACGACCATCAGGTCGGCACCCAGAGCAGCCAGTTCGGCTTGCGCCTCTTCCTTGCGCAGGGAGGCGGGCTGGTAAACCGGCAGATTGTGGCTCAGGGCCAGCTCTTTGACCGGGCTGGCGGTGAGCTTCTGGCCACGGCCAGCAGGCTTGTCAGGCTGGGTATAAACGGCAACGACCTCGTGGTCGGAAGACAACAACGCCGCCAGGTGACGGGCGGCGAAGTCGGGAGTACCGGCAAAAATCAGTTTCAGCTTATTCAATGGGGCAGATCCTCAGAGGACTTTGCGATCTTCACGGGCCATCTTTTCCAGCTTCTGGCGAATGCGCTGGCGCTTGAGCGGGGACAAGTAATCCACAAACAGCTTGCCGACCAGATGATCCATCTCATGCTGGATGCAGATGGCGAGCAGATCGTCGGCTTCCAGCTCGAATGGCTTGCCGTTGCGATCCAGAGCGCGGATTTTGATCTGTTCGGCGCGAGGCACCAGAGCACGGCTGCCGGGCACGGAGAGGCAACCCTCTTCAATGCCGGTGCTGCCGCACTGCTCGATGACCTCCGGATTGATCAATACCAGAGGATCTTCACGGTTTTCAGAGACATCGATCACTATGATGCGCTGGTGAATGTCGACCTGAGTCGCGGCCAGGCCAATGCCTTCCTCCGCGTACATGGTTTCGAACATATCATCTACAATCTGTTGTAACTCGGGTGTAAAGGTCTCGACAGGGGCTGCAACGGTGCGCAGGCGCTCATCGGGAAAACGCAATACATCTAGAATGGCCATAGTTTTTTCTTTAGTTTCGTATAAATGCAGTCAATATTGGCGTAATTCTAGTCATTTACGCCGACAAAAAACAGCAACACTTTGCGTACAGAAGTAACAGGGAGTGTTATGTATCTGAAGCAAACCATCCTCGCCTGCCTGCTGGTGACCGTGAGTCAGGCAGCATTGGCCGATCAGCTCAGGCTGAAAGCGGGTTACCCCGAAAGTTATATAGTGCAAAAAGGCGACACCCTGTGGGATATCTCCGGCAAGTATCTTTCCGAACCCTGGCTTTGGCCACGTCTCTGGAACATCAATCCGCAGATAGCCAATCCTCACTGGATCTACCCCGGTGATGTACTGCATCTGAGCTGGGTCAATGGTGAACCACGACTCGGCAAGGCGATGCAGGGTGGCAAGCAAGTCATCCGTCTCGGCCCGAAAACCCGTTACGAGAACAAAGCCAACCCCATTCCGACCCTGCCTATCAGCGAGATCGGCCCCTTCCTGCAAACTGACCATATTCTGGCTGACAGCCAGCAGCAGAAAACCTTGCCCTATCTGCTGGGGTCGGATCAGAAACATATCGGCATGCTGGAGGGGGACACCCTCTATGTGCAGGGCTCCCTGACGCCGGGGCAGGTCTATGGCATTTATCACCCCGGTGTGGTCTACAAGGATCGCGAAACCGGTGAACTGCTGGGCCAGGAAGCGATCTTTGCCGGTGTGGTGCGGGCCGTGGCGCGTCTTGATGGCGATCGGACTGAAGTGACCCTCACTCATAACCAGCGCGAAGTGCTGCAGGGCGACAAGGTGATGCCGCTGCCCGCTCAGGAGAACATGCCCGCCGTCTTTACACCGAAGGCTGCACCCGCTATCACGCCGGGCTATATCATCGATTTGCCGAACAAGACCCGGGGCGGTGGCAAGTTTGATGTGGTGCTGATCAACCGGGGTGGCCGCGATCAACTGGTCGCCGGGGATGTACTGGATGTCAGACGGCCCGGTGCTGCTCTGGTCACCAAGAATGGCGATGTACAGTACAAGGAGCTCTCGTCGGTTTTTAACCGGGTGTTTTACAGCAGCAACAAGAAGGCACCACTGCCCTCTGAAGCGATTGCCCGTGTCATGTTGTTCAAGGTGTATGACAAGCTGAGTTACGGTCTCATCATGCAGAGTAACGACATGGTGAGTGCGGGTTATCAGGTCACTCACTTCTGACGTGAACTACCCCGACGCACGTCTGGCGCTCTGGCTCACTCTCGATGCGGTCACCGGTATTGGTCCGGTGACCGCTGCACGTCTGTTGGAGCGGGCCGGGGGAAGTATTGATGCCCTGTTCCAGAGCGATGAAGCTCAACTGCATGGTATGGGGCTGTCGTCAGAGCAGATCAAACAACTGCGCTGGCCCTCGCCGGTGGTTGAGCAGAGCCTGGCTTGGGCCGATTTGCCTGACAATCTTCTTATTCCGCAAGATCACCCGATTTATCCACCCTTGTTGCGGGAAATTCCCGCGGCACCCCTGCTGCTCTACTGTCGTGGCGATCTTGCTGCGATGTCGCTACCCCAACTGGCAATGGTGGGGACACGCCATCCTACCTATGCAGGCAAAGATAATGCCTCCCGCCTCTGTAGCGAGCTGGTTGGATGCGGGTTAGCCATCACCTCGGGCCTTGCGCTCGGTATCGATGGTGTCTGCCATCAGCAAGCGCTGGCTTGTGGCGGTATCACCCTTGCCGTGTTGGGTTCCGGGCTGGATTGCCTCTACCCCAAACGCCACCAGGGGCTGGCAGGCCAGATTCTGGAGAGTGGTGGTTTGCTTATCTCCGAGCTGGCGCCGGATAAAGGACCGCTGGCTGAACATTTTCCTCGTCGCAACCGTATTATCAGTGGTCTGTCGCTGGGAACTCTGGTGGTGGAGGCGACCGAGCAGAGCGGTTCGCTGATCACCGCTCGCTATGCGCTTGAACAGGGGCGCGAAGTGTTTGCGGTACCCGGCGCCCCGCAAAATGCCCAGGCGATAGGGTGCAACAGATTAATTCAGCAGGGGGCCAAACTTGTGCTGAGTGCGGCCGATATAGTGGAAGAGCTGCCAGAGTGGGTCGCACGGCCAGATCCGTCGGTTACATCATCTGAGCAACCGCATAATAGCGAATTGCCTTATGCCGATTTGTTGGATAACGTAGATTATGAGACCACGAGCGTGGATACCGTTGCCGAGCGGGCCCAGCTTCCTGTCGAAGTGGTATTGGGCAGGTTGGTAGAGCTGGAGCTGGCCGGTGCAGTGATGGCGGTAGCCGGTGGATACGTCAGAGCGAGGAGGGCGAATCATGTTTGATGTATTGATGTACCTTTTCGAGACCTACATCCACAGCGATGCAGATGTGATGGTCGAGCAGGATGAGCTCACCGACGAGTTGAGCCGGGCCGGTTTCGATAAAGAAGAGATCGACAAGGCGCTCGACTGGCTGGAGCGGCTGGCCAATCTGCACGATAGCGAGCGGGAGGTCTATGTCACCGCCAGCGCGCAAGGCTCGATGCGTATCTATGCTCCGCAAGAGCTGGCACGCCTCAGCACCGAGTGCCGCGGCTTCCTGCTCTTTCTGGAACAGGCCCAGGTGCTGAATGCCGAAACCCGCGAGATCTGTATCGAGCGCCTGCTCGAGCTGGACAAGCCGGATATCGAGCTGGATGACCTGAAGTGGGTGGTCATGATGGTGCTGTTCAACGTACCGGGCAGTGAAAATGCCTACCAGCAGATGGAAGAGCTGGTGTTTGATGAGTCAGACGGCGTCATTCACTGACAGTCCGGTGCCGCGCTGGTAGAATTCAGGCCATCTGGATTTCAAGGCGCGGCCCATGTCAAAAATCGATCATCACCTCTTTTCAGCCCACGAACATGCCTTCGAGTGCGAGCCGTGCCCGCAGTGCGGGGCCGAGCTGGTGATCCGCCAGGGCAAACATGGCCCCTTTCTCGGCTGTTCTGCCTATCCCGCCTGTGATTACATTCGCTCCCTGACGCCATCCGGCCGCGACATCGAAAAGGTGCTCGAAGGCTCTGCGTGTCCCGATTGCGGAGAGCCGTTGGCGATAAAGAAGGGGCGTTACGGTCTGTTTGTCGGTTGTACCCAGTATCCGGCCTGTCAGCACATCGAATCCCTGCAGGAGAGCGATGATACCCAGATCCTCTGTCCCGAGTGTGGCAAGGGGCATCTGGTGAGCCGCACCTCCCGCTACGGCAAGCAGTTTTACTCTTGTGATGGCTATCCACACTGCAAATATGTGGTGAACGACAAACCGATCCCCATGCCTTGCCCCGCGTGTGGCTGGGGCATCATGGTGGAAAAAAAAGTGAGGGGAACTCTGCGTTGGGTCTGTCCGCAAAAGAAATGCGGCCACCAAAGTGAGCAGGTATAATCCCGCCGCCGCAACCGGATTGAAACGTTTTCGGTGAACTTCAACCCCCCACTTGGAGTAAGGAAATTCCCACCATGAATAAACCCTTTGTTGCCGTATTGATGGGCTCTGATTCTGATTTCCCCGTGATGCAGACCACCCTCGAGGTGCTCAAGTCATTTGATATCGCAGTGGAAGTCAAAGTCACCTCCGCGCACCGCACGCCGGCTGCGACTCATCAGTATGTGACCGATGCCGAGGCCCGTGGCTGCAAGGTCTTTATCTGTGCTGCCGGTCTGGCGGCGCATCTGGCGGGTGCCGTTGCCGGCATCACGACTCGTCCCGTGATCGGGGTGCCCATCGATGGTGGCCCGCTCAAGGGGCTGGATGCGTTGCTCTCCACCGTGCAGATGCCGGGTGGTGTACCGGTAGCGACCGTGGCGATCGGCAAAGCCGGTGCCAAGAACGCAGGTTATCTGGCAGCCCAGATGCTGGCGGTAGCCGATGATGAACTGGCGGCCAAGGTTCGGGCCGAACGCCAGAAGAATGCCGAAGAGGTGATGGCCAAGGATGCCGCCCTGCAGGCTCAACTCAAGTAAGTGAACGGGTGGCGATCCGGATGTGTCGTATTTTTCCTGTGCAACAGCAAAACGTCACTTTGCCATGGTCGCCGCCATACGGATTCAACTTGCTACTAAGTGACGAGACGGCAGCCTGGCTGCCGCATTTTTCCTATGCCAAATGAATTTGAACAGGCGGTTGCTGCCCTCCAACAGGAAGGGGTGATTGCTTATGCGACCGAGGCCGTGTTTGGTCTGGGTTGTGATCCCGACTCCGAAGTTGCGGTGCAGCGACTGCTGGCCATCAAGCAGCGTCCGGTAGAGAAGGGGTTGATCCTGATTGCTGCCGACATGGCACAGCTGCAGGACTACATCGATCTGAGCCAACTTAGCGGTGAGCAACTGGCTCGGGTTGAAGCCAGCTGGCCCGGTCCTTTTACTTGGATCATGCCTGCCCGTGCAACGACGCCGGCCTGGCTGACCGGGCAGTTCGAGACACTGGCGGTGCGCGTGACGGCTCATCCTCAGGTACAGGCGTTGTGCCGTGCCTTTGGCAAGCCGCTGGTCTCTACCAGCGCCAACCTGACCGGTGAGGAGCCTGCCCGTCGAGTGGCCGATATCGGTGAGCGGCTGGCAAGCAAGTTAGCCTATATCCTGCCCGGTGAAGTGGGTGGTCAAGCTAACCCATCCGAGATCAAGGACGCCCGAACCGGCGCCATTATTCGCCCCTCCTGAGCAGGCGGATACGTCATGATTTGTTATCAATCCGCTGAGCGGTGAGCTCATCGGATTGATTTAACTATAAAAATGGACAGGGCGTTCACGATCCTGCCTGACTGGAGACAAGATGAGCAAACCGGATGTGGCCCAGGTCAAGGCCTTCCTGTTGCAGTTGCAGGACGAGATCTGCCGTGGTCTGGAGCAGGCCGATGGCAGTGGACACTTTGTGGAAGATGCCTGGAGCCGTGAAGGCGGTGGTGGCGGACGCACCCGCGTGCTGCGCCACGGCGCGGTGATCGAGCAGGGGGGCGTCAACTTCTCCCATGTCTATGGCGATGCTATGCCTGCCTCTGCTACGGCCCATCGGCCAGAGTTGGCCGGTCGCAAGTTCGAGGCGATGGGCGTGTCGCTGGTGATCCATCCGCACAACCCCTATGTGCCTACCAGCCACGCCAACGTCCGTTTCTTCATCGCCGAGAAAGAGGGTGAAGAGCCCATTTGGTGGTTTGGCGGTGGCTTCGATTTGACGCCCTTCTACCCGTTTGCCGAGGATGTCCAGCACTGGCATCAGGTCTCTCGTGATCTCTGCCAGCCCTTTGGTGATGAGATCTACCCCGAGTTCAAATCCTGGTGTGATCGCTACTTCTTCCTCAAACACCGCAACGAGACGCGAGGGGTGGGCGGTCTCTTCTTCGACGATCTGAATCGCTGGCCCTTTGCCGACTGCTTTGCCTTTATGCAGGCGGTAGGTCGGGGTTATCTCGATGCCTACCTGCCGATCATCGAACGACGCAAGGCGCTGCCCTATGGCGAGCGGGAGCGGGAGTTCCAGCTCTATCGTCGCGGCCGTTATGTGGAGTTCAATCTGGTGTATGACCGTGGCACCCTGTTCGGGCTGCAGACAGGCGGACGTACCGAGTCGATCCTGATGTCGATGCCACCGCTGGCACGTTGGGAGTATGACTGGCAGCCGAAGGCGGGCACTCCTGAAGCCTTGCTCTACACCGATTACCTCACGCCGCGAGAGTGGCTGTGACCCGAGGGACCATGATGGTCCCTTTTTACTGGCCGTTATTCGGCTTGTTCCCGAGTGCGAAAACCCGTTAAATCGGAATATTGCCCTCTGATGGAACTCTTTGATGGATCGTTATCTGGTTTTTGGCCACCCGGTGCGCCACAGCAAGTCCCCCTTCATTCACACCCTGTTTGCCAGACAAACCCAGCAAGAGCTGGAGTATGGGCTGGCTGAACCCGCCGTCGACGAGTTTGCCCAAGCCCTGTGCACCTTCTTTGACCAAGGGGGCAAGGGGTGCAATGTCACAGTTCCCTTCAAGGAGCAGGCATTTACCCTAGTCGATCAATTGAGCTCGAGGGCCAAGCGGGCGCGCGCGGTCAATACCATCAAGCTGACCGATGATGGCGTGCTGCTGGGGGACAACACCGATGGCGCAGGGCTAGTTGCCGACCTCAAGTCCCACGGCGTGACGCTGGCGGATAGCCGGATCCTGCTGCTGGGGGCCGGTGGCGCGGCTCGTGGTGCATTGGCGCCGCTGCTGGCTGAGTTGCCGAGCGAGCTGGTGATCGCCAACCGCACCCACACAAAAGCGCAACAGTTGGCTGCCGAATTCTGCGATCTGGGGCCTGTGACTGCCCAGACCTATGAGCTGTTGGCTGGTCCGTTCGATCTCGTTATCAATTCGACTTCTGCCAGTCTGCAGGGTGAGCTGCCGCCGCTGGCTCCCGGTCTTATCCACGCCGACATTGCTATCTACGACATGATGTATGGTGCAACGGATACCCCCTTCATTGGCTGGGCCAAGCAGCATGGGGCCCGTCAAACCATGGATGGACTCGGCATGCTGGTGGAACAGGCCGCCGAAGCGTTTACCGTGTGGCGCGGAATTCGTCCCGGGACTAAGCAGGTATTGAGAGAGTTGAAGCGTAACTTGGGGGTGATATGAACCAGGGTATTCTGTTTCCCGACCTGATGGAGTGGCAGGCTGACGAACAGCGGGTGCGTTTTCCTGCCCAGCAGATGGGGGCGCTGATAGATTGTTACATCAGCCAGCGGCGACTGGAGAGAATGACAGGCCTGGCGCTGACGAGAGAGGATGACATCGTCAGAGCCTTCGAAAGTGTACGTTTTGACATTGAAGATATGGCTGAAAAACTCATTGAAGAACAAGAGTTTGCTGAAGATGGTGCTATCTACCTCTGATTTTTCAAAGTTTTTTTGTTTTGTAGCGGAACTACTTTGAAATAACGCTGACTAACTAGATAGTTGAGGAAGTGCTAGCTAGTCACCTTTATAACTCCCCGGTATTCGTAC
>NZ_CAWNZT010000046.1:0-2172 GCF_963878965.1 Aeromonas sp. HMWF015
GCTCAAGTCTCAGCCCGAACAGCGCGGCAAGCTGGTACTGGTGAGCGCCATCACCCCCACCCCGCTCGGTGAAGGGAAGACGGTGACCACCCTTGGCCTCTCCATGGGGCTCAACCATATCGGCCAGCCCAGCATCGCCACCATCCGCCAACCGAGCCTCGGGCCGGTATTCGGGGTCAAGGGGGGGGCCGCTGGTGGCGGCCACGCTCAGGTAGTGCCGATGGAGGAGATGAACCTCCACCTCACCGGCGATTTTCACGCCCTGACGGCGGCCCACAATCTGGCAGCGGCGGCCCTCGATGCCCGTCTGTTCCATGAGCAGAAACTGGGCGATCAGTTCAGTGCCAAAACCGGCCTGCCGCGGCTCGATATCGATGCCGATAACATCCTCTGGCCGCGCACCCTCGACATGAATGACCGCGCACTGCGCCACCTCACGATTGGACAGGGGGGCGCTGCCGATGGCGTCGAGCGGCAGGAGCGCTTTGTCATCACCGCCGCCTCCGAGCTGATGGCCATTCTGGCGCTGGCGAGCGATCTGAAAGACCTGCGCCAGCGCATCGGCCGCATCCAGCTGGCCCGCGATATTCACGGCAAGCCCATTACCGCCGAACAGTTGGAAGTAGCGGGCGCCATGACGGTGCTGCTGAAAGATGCGCTGCAACCGACCCTGATGCAGACCACCGAGCAGACACCGGTGCTGGTGCACGCCGGCCCATTTGCCAACATCGCCCACGGCAACTCCTCGGTGATCGCCGATCGCATCGCCCTTGGCCTGACCGACTATGTGGTGACCGAGGCGGGTTTTGGCTCCGACATGGGGCTGGAGAAGTTCTTCAACATCAAGAGCCGCCAATCCGGCATTACCCCCGCCTGCGTGGTGCTGGTGGCCACGGTGCGCGGTCTCAAGGCCAACAGCGGTCTGCTGGATATCCGCCCGGGCCAGCCGCTGCCAGCCAGCCTGCAAGGGGAAGATCTGCCGACCCTCAAGCAGGGCTGCGCCAACCTCGCCTGGCATATCCGGAACGCCCACCGCTACGGGGTGCCGGTGGTGGTCGCCATCAACCGCTTCCCCACCGACAGCGAGGCCGAACTGGCGCTGCTGGCCCATGAAGCGCAGCAAGCCGGTGCCTGTGGCGCGGCCATCTCCAACGCCTTCACCCAGGGTGGTGCCGGTGCCAGCGAGCTGGCCCGCGCCGTGGTCGCCGCCTGCGAGCAACCCGGCAAGGTGAAACTGCTCTACCCCAATCAGATGAGCCTCGACGCCAAACTGGCGACCTTGGTGGAGTGCGGCTACGGCGGTCGCGGGGTGCAGCTTTCCGACAGAGCGCGCCAGCAGCTGGCACAGCTCTCCGCCGAAGGGTGGGATCACTTGCCCATCTGCGTGGCCAAGACGCCGCTCTCCATCAGCCATGACCCCGCCCTCAAGGGCGTGCCGACCGATTTCGAGGTGCCCATCGACGAGGTGAAGCTCTGCGCCGGTGCCGGCTTCGTCTATGCGCTGGCGGGCCCCATCATGACCATGCCGGGGCTGGGCAGTTTGCCTGCCTATCGCCATATCGATATCGATGAGAACGGCGAGATAGTCGGCCTGAGCTGAGCCCCCCTTCCACAACGCCAGAAACAACAAGGCCCCGCCAATTGCGGGGCCTTCTGTTATCCATGCATCAACCCTTAGAGGGTGAAGCGCTGGGTCATATGGTGCAGGGTGTTGGCCAGCTTGCTCAGCTCGACGCAAGCCTGGGCGATCTGATGAGCGCCCTGGGCATTCTCATCAGCGGCATTGTGAATGTTGACGATGCTGCGGTTGAGCTCTTCGGTCACCGCGTTCTGCTCTTCGGTGGCGGTGGCGATCAGGGTGTTCATGTCGGTGATGCGCACCACGGCACCGTTGATGGTCTCGATACTGGTACCGGCATCCCGTGCCAGACCGACACTCTCCTGCATCTGGTGACGACTCAGCTGCATGGCGTTGCCCGCCTCGGCGGCGCGGCTCTGCAACAGCTCGATCATCTTGCTGATCTCGGCGGTGGAGTCCTGGGTACGCTGGGCCAAGGAGCGAACTTCATCGGCGACGACCGCAAAACCACGGCCCTGCTCACCGGCACGGGCCGCCTCGATGGCGGCGTTAAGGGCCAGCAGGTTGGTCTGACCGGCGATATCGCGGATCAC
>NZ_CAWNZT010000046.1:2182-2644 GCF_963878965.1 Aeromonas sp. HMWF015
CCGCCTGTTCAATCTTGACCGACACCTCTTCGATGCTGGTAATCGAACTGCGTACCACTTCGCTGCCGGCGGCGGAGGTGCGGGAGGCATCCTTGGCGGCGCTCATGGCATCCGTGGTGTTGCGGGCCACTTCGTTAACGGTGGATTGCATCTCGTTCATGGCGGTCGCCACCTGGGAGACTTCGTTCTGCTGGATGGCCATGCCGCTGGCAGACTGGCTGGAGATGGCGCTCACCTCCTCCACTGCGCTGCTGAGTTGGCTCACGGAGCCGGCAATCTCGCTCACCAGATCGGAGAGGGAGCCCTGCATCCGGTTGATGGCAGAGCCCAGCTGACCCAGTTCGTCGCGGTTAAAGCGGCTGTCACGGATCCACTGCTGCAGTTCGCCCTGCCCCAGATCGCCATTGGCAATGCGCTGGGCCTGACGTGCCAGCATGATCAGCGGATCGCGGATCTGGCGGG
>NZ_CAWNZT010000047.1:0-4073 GCF_963878965.1 Aeromonas sp. HMWF015
GGCATAGCTATCCCACCCTCTTGCCCTGCGCGCAGGCTGAGTTTGCCGGTTACGGCTCTATAAGCGCCGAGGCGGCCATCGTGAAGGGATTGAACTTCCGGCCGCTGGAGGAGACCGCCGCCGACCTTGCCCACTGGCTCGCCATCGAGCCTGCCGCCGGGGGGGTGGAGAATGCCATGACACAGGCCGAGGAGACTTCGCTACGGCAGCTGTTGCTGGAGCCCAGTCTGCAATAAGAGAGGGTGCATCGAGCCGCTGCTACCGAGCGTGGCGCGGCAGGTGTGAATACAACGAGAGAGGGCATCCCGCGAGATGCCCTCTCTGTCTATTCATACCTGATGGCTACCGAAGATCGGTTGACGAGATTCCCCATGGGGCCGTCTTCGCTCGCCGTCCTAACGAATGGCGGCCCCCGCGGCTACCAGCAGCTCTTTCAAAATGGTGCGATGGCAGCGGGACTCCTGCTCGCAGTAGCAACCGACCGAGAGGTTGGTGGTGTGGGAGAGGGCGGCCAGCAGCGCCAGATCATGCCTGGCGGCAGGTTGCGCCATCTCGGCCTTGTACTGTTTGCCAAACGCCGCCCATTGGGCGGGTGTCTCGGCTGCCTGCCCCAGCTTCATGGTCTCGCTGCTGGGCGCCAGGTTGGGAAACCAGACATCGTACCAATGCTGGTTGGCAAATTCGCTCTTGGGTACGCCGCGGGGCGGGCGGCGCACCGTGCCGATCCGCAGCCCCTCATCGGGCAGGCGCGGGCTGCCAAGGCGAACGATAGCGAGGGCCATGACAGTGAGTTACTTCTCTTCGGCCACTTTCAGCGCCTGCCCGTAGCAGATCACCTGTCTCAGGCAGCCCGGGGTGTCGCTGAATTCGGCACACTTGTCGATGGTGACGCCGTTGCCGCCCATGTCGGCGGCGCGGCGGCGGGCCAGGGTGCGCGCTTCACCGGCGTTGGGCACCGGCTGGTTGGCATCGGCCTGGCAGGATTCACCCTCGATGGTGCCAAGGTAGAGGTAGTTGAGGTCAGCCAGCTCATCCTGTTCATAGATGCGCACGCTACCGGGTTTGAAGTATTCGTCGAAGTTCTCTTTATCCAGATTGCTGTTGAAGGCGTAGTTGGCACAGCCGGAGGCAATCAGGGGCATCATCAGGATCAGGCGTTTCATCGTCTCGTATCTTGTGTCGGTGATGAGGACAGTAGAAATGCGCAGGCGCTCCATGTCAGCATCTTGTTGAATAATGAGGGGGACATTATAGGGGCCAGCCGCCTGCCGCGACCAGCCCCGTTTTGCGCCCTGTTGTCGGGGTGTGACCCCCATCAGCCTGATATCAGGCTGATATCAAACAGGAGCCAGTCGCTGATAGAGGCTGCGGTAGTAATCATCCGCCAGCAGCTCGTTGTGCGGGGCGCAGAGACGGATCTGTCCCTCTTCCATCAGGGCAATCCGGTCCATCTGCTCCATCCCCAGCAGACGGTGGGAGATAAGCAGCAAGGTGCGATCTGCCCCGAGCCGGAACAGCAGATCCATGATCTCCCGTTCGGTCTGACTGTCGAGCCCTTCGGTCGGTTCGTCCAGCAGCCAGAGCGGCGCATCGTGCAGCAGGGCGCGGGCGATGCCGATACGGCGACGCTCACCACCGGAGAGGGGGCGGCCGCCGTCACCGAGCCAGGCGTCGAGACCCGCCTCATCCTCCAGCAGATTGGCCAGTCCGACCTGGGTCAGTACCGCAATCAGCTGCTCGTCAGTGGCGGTCGGGGCGGCCAGCTTGAGGTTGCCCCGCAGGGTATCGGCAAACAGATGCACCCGCTGGCTTACTACCGAGATGGAGGCGCGCAGCGCCCCTTCGCTGTAGTCGGTGAGCGGCTTGCCACCCAGCAGGATCTTGCCAGCCTGCGGGCTCCACTCACGGGTCAGCAGCCCCATCAGAGTCGATTTGCCGCAGCCGGTCTGGCCCAGCAGGGCCAGCTTTTCCCCAGCGTGCAGTTGCAGGGTGCAGCCACGCAGCACCGGCTGGGGATTGTCCGGGTAGCCAAAATAGAGGTCATTGATCTGCAGCGTGCCAGCGGTGGCATGGGTCTGTCCGCCGCCCCACACGGGGGCTTTTGCCTCTTGCAGGATCTCGTTCAGGCGGCGTGCCGAGGTGAGGCTGGTGGAGAGGTGCTGGAAAGCCCCCGCCAGCGGCATCAGTGCCTCGAAGCTGGCCAGGGTGGCAAAGACCATCAACGCGGTAATGGGGTCGGGCGCAGCGCCCGCCACTCCATGACCGGCCAGCCAGAGCATCAGGGTCAGGGTCCAGCCGCTCAGCAGTTGCACCGAGAAGTTGGCCAGCCCGCTCACCTTGGCCATACGGGCCTGCGCGACGAGCAGTGCCTGTTCGGCTTGTTGCAGCTCAACCAGCGCCTTGGGAGCTGCGGCAAACATCTGCAGTTCGGCCTGACCATCCAGATAGTCCACCATTCGGGTGCGCAGGGTTGATTTTTCGGCAATCAGCGCCTGACCGGGGCGACGGCCGAGGAAGTAGAACACCAGCGGCAGGGCAATCATGCCAAATAGCAGAATGGCACCCAGGGTGAGGGCGAGGCGGCTGTCGAAAAACGACAGGAAGAAGACCAGTCCGGCGGTGCTGAGCAGGGCCGCGCCTATGGGGGTGATCAGCCGCAGATAGACGTGGTCCATCGCATCGATGTCGGCCACCAGTCGGTTGAGCAGATCCGCCTGACGAAAACCGGCCAGGGTACCGGTGGAGAGCGGCGAGAGTTTCTGCCAGAACCAGACCCGCAGTCGGGTCAATACCCGGAAGGTGGCATCGTGGCTCACTACCCGCTCACCCCAGCGACCGGCGGTACGGACGATGGAGAAGAAGCGCACCCCGCCTGCAGGGGTCATGTAGTTAAAGGCATGGGTCGTCGCAACTGTCATCCCCGCCACGGCAGCGGCGGAGAGGAACCAGCCGGAGAGGGAGAGCAGCCCCATGCCAGCGGCCAGGGTCACCAGCGCCAGCAGCAAACCAATGGTGAGGCTGAGCCAGTGTTGGCGATAGAGGCGCAGAAACGGCAACAGATCACTCATCGAGAGAACCTCCGGAACGTTGGGAGAGCAGGCGGGCAAAAGGCCCCTGCCCAGAACTAAGTTGCTGGAAGCTGCCTTGCTCCACCAGCTGGCCGCGGGCCAGCACCAGAATCTTGTCCATCTTGGTGAGCTGGTCGAGGCGGTGGGTGATCATCAGCAGGGTCTGGCCAGCCATCACCTGCTCAATGGTGGTCATGATGGCGCGTTCGGAGTGGCGATCCAGACTGGCGGTCGGTTCATCGAGCACCATCAGCTGGGTTGATTTGAGCAGGGTGCGCGCCAGTGCGAGGCGCTGGGCCTGACCGACCGAGAGGCCACCTGCCTGATCGCCGACTGGATAGTCGAGCCCCTTCTCCATGGCAAATTCCCACGCTTGCGCCCGTTTCAGGGCATCTTCCAGCTCGGCGTCGCTGGCCGTCGGTTTGGCCAGCAGCAGGTTGTCGCGCAAGGAGGCGTGGAACAGCTGCGGGTTTTGCGAGAGCCAGCCCAGTTGCAGGCGCCACTGGCTCATGTCGAGGGTGGCAAGCTCCTGCCCGTTGACCTTGAGCTCACCACTATAGGGAGCAAAGCCGAGCAGGGCGTTGACCAGCGAGCTCTTGCCTGCGCCGCTGACGCCGATGAGGGCGGTACGTGAACCGGCTTCCAGGGTGAAGTCGATGGGGCCGACCAGCACCTTGCCTTCGGCGCTCAGCACTTCAAGCCCTTTGGCTTCGACCTTGACCGGGCTGTCGGCATGGAACGGCGCCGTGCCTGCAGCCGGTTCGCTCACCTCGGCTTCGAGGAATTCAAGCAGCTGCTCGGCAGCGCCGATAGCCTGCGCCTTGGCGTGGTAGTGGGCACCCAGTTCCCGCAGCGGGGCGTAGAACTCGGGGGCGAGAAACAGCACGAACAGACCGGTAAAGAGGGTAACCTTGACCCCATAGCTACCAAAGTTCAGATGGTCGATATAAGAGAAGCCGAAGTAGACGGCGACCAGTGCCACTGAAATGGCGGCGAAGAACTCCA
>NZ_CAWNZT010000048.1:0-3133 GCF_963878965.1 Aeromonas sp. HMWF015
TATCAGCGCCATTGCCAGCGCCGCCCACGAGGTGGGTGCACAGGTGGTGGTGGACAACACCTTCCTCTCCCCTCTGCTGCAACAACCGTTGGCCCTCGGTGCCGATGTGGTGGTGCACTCCACCACCAAGTACATCAACGGTCACTCAGACGTGGTGGGCGGAGTGGCGATAGCCAAGGAGGCAGCACTGGCCGAGTCGCTGGTGTGGTGGGCCAACTGTCTGGGGCTCACCTCCGGGGCGTTCGACTCCTACCTCACCCTGCGCGGTCTGCGCACTCTGGCCCCCAGATTACGCACCCATCAGGAGAACACCGATCGCATCCTCGCCTTCTTGCAACAGCAGCCACTGGTGAAACGCATCTATCACCCCAGCCTGCCGAGCCATCCGGGCCATGATATTGCGCGCCGTCAACAGTCCGGCTTCGGCGCCATGCTAAGTTTTGAACTCGATTGCAGCGAGGCGGGCATTCGCGCCTTCCTCGCGGCCCTCACCCTCTTCTCGGTGGCCGAGTCCCTCGGCGGGGTGGAGAGTCTGGTGGCCCATCCGGCCAGCATGACTCACAGGGCCATGACCCCGGCGGCGCAGCAGGCAGCAGGCATCAGCGCCCAGCTGCTGCGGCTGTCGGTCGGTATTGAACACGGTGAAGACCTGGTGGCCGATCTGGCTCAGGCTTTTGCACAGGCGCAGCAGGCAGAACAGGTAGCGAAGTAATGGAACAGCAGCAACAAGGAGAGATCGCGGTGGCAGCAGAAGCAGGATTGAAGCGACGTCACGTCCACAAATTTGGTGGCAGCAGTCTGGCGGATCCGGTCTGTTATCGCCGGGTCGCCAGTATCGTTGAACAACAGGTGGGCGGGGATGAACTGATCGTGGTCTCCGCCGCAGGCAAGACCACCAACCGGCTGATCCAGCTGGTGGAGCTGGCCGAAGCGGGGGACGAAGCCGCTGGTGAAGCCATCTCTGCCCTGCAGGCCTATCAGCAGAGCCTGATCGACGGCCTGCTGGAGGGTGAACTGCAGCTCGATCTGAGCAAGCAGCTGGCCGACGACATGCAACTGATAGCCAAAACGCTTGAAGGGCAGTTTGATCGCTTCGCCCGCAACGGCCTGCTCGCTTTTGGCGAAGTGTGGTCGGCGCGCCTGCTGGCGGCCCTGCTCACCAGCCGCGGCGACAAGGCTATCTGGCTCGATGCCCGCAGTTTCCTGCGCGCCGAGGATGGCGCTCTGGTCAAGGTAGATACTGCGCTCTCCAGCGAACTGCTCAAGGCGCGACTGGCGGAGCATGCCGGTCGCATCGTGGTAACCGGCTTTATCGCTGCCGACATGGAGGGGCGCTCCCTGCTGCTCGGTCGCAATGGATCCGACTACAGCGCCAGCCTGTTGGCGCTGCTGGCAGACGGCGAATCCACCACCATCTGGAGCGATGTGGCCGGGGTCTATAGCGCCGACCCGCGCCGGGTGAAGGAGGCACGCCTGCTGGAGCGCCTGAGCCTAGCCGAAGCCAACGAGCTGGCCCGCCTCGGCTCCTCGGTCTTGCACTCCCGTACCCTACAACCTGTGGCCGACAGTCGTCAGCGCCTCACCCTGCGCTGCAGCTACAACCCGGACGAAGGCTGCACCCACATCCTGCGCCGCGCCCCCCGCTCCGGCGGTGCCCGCATCGTCTCCTCGGTGGATCAGATCGCTCTCATCGAGCTGAAGGTGCTGCCGCAAACCAACTATGAACAGACGGTGGCCACCATCGAGGCCCATCTGGCCCGTCACCGTCTCAACCCGCTCACCCTGCAGCGTCAACCGGATCGCCGGATCCTGCGCCTCGCCTACACCCTCGAGGTGGCACAGGGAGCCTTCGAGCTGCTGCGCGACTTCCAGCTGCAAGGGAGCTTCACCGGCCTAATCCAGAAAGAGGGGTTCAGTCTGGTGGCGCTGGTCGGCGCCGGTGTCACCGACAACGCGGAGCAGTGTCATCGCTTCTATCAGCTGCTGGCAGATCAACCGCTGGAGTTCGTACAGGTGGCCCGAGATGGCCTGAGTCTGGTGGCCGTGCTGCGTCAGGTAGTGCTGGAGCCGCTGCTGATCGCTCTGCACAGCGCCCTGTTCAGCCGCCCGACCCGGGTCGGACTGGTGGTGTTCGGCAAGGGCAATATCGGCGGCCACTGGCTGAGTCTCTATGCCCGCGAAAAGGCACGGCTGGAACATGAACTCAATCTGGCGCTCACCCTCTACGGGGTGTTCAGCTCGGAAGGGGGGCTGCTGGATGAAGAGGGACTCAACCCCCTCAAGGTACAGGACAACTTCAATCCCAAACCGCTGATCTGGCCGGAGTTGCTCTCCCAGCTTGAACAGCACGGCTTCGATGCGCTGGTTGCGCTGGACATGACCGCCAGCGAAACGGTGAGCCGCTACTACCCCGACTTCGCCCAACTCGGCATTCACATCATCGCCGCCAACAAGTTTGCTGGCGCCGCCGACAGCGAGTTCTACCAGCGCATCAAGCAAACCTGCAGCGACCATCAGGTGCAGTGGCGCTACAACGCCACCGTGGGCGCCGGGCTGCCAATCCAGTCCAGCATCCAGATGCTGCGCCAAAGCGGCGACCGCATTCAGGGGGTCTCCGGCATCTTCTCCGGCACCCTCTCCTGGCTGTTCCAGCAGTATGACGGCACCCGCCCCTTCTCCGAGCTGGTGGACGAGGCGTGGCAGCACGGCCTGACCGAGCCGGATCCCCGCGAAGATCTCTCCGGTCAGGATGTGCGACGCAAGCTGCTTATTCTGGCGCGGGAAGCGGGCTTCGAGCTCGACTCCGCCGATATCGAGCTGGAGAATCTGGTACCCGTTACGCTGCGCAAGGTGACCACCGATCAGTTCATGGACAGACTGAAAGAGCTGGATGGCCCGATCCAGACCGCCTTCGAAGGGGCCAAGCGTCTCGGCAAGGTACTGCGCTACGTCGCCCGCTTCGAGCATGACGGCAAGGCGCGGGTCGGACTGGAGGCGCTGGAGCCCCATCACCCGTTTGCCAACCTGTTGCCGTGCGACAACATCTTCGCCATCGAGAGCGACAGCTACCGCACCAACCCACTGGTGATTCAGGGGCCGGGGGCGGGTCGGGAAGTGACCGCCGCCGCTATCC
>NZ_CAWNZT010000049.1:0-11757 GCF_963878965.1 Aeromonas sp. HMWF015
ATATCGGTCACTTCGTCCCGATCAAGCTGCTGGCAGAGCGCATCGAAGGCGCTCTGAAAGGCCTGCTGCCACAACTGGCTGCTCATCGGCCCCGGCAATGGGGGCGCGCCATCCGCCTCACCGCCCAGCATATCTAGCTTGTGGGCCAGCTCGTGGATCACCAGATTAAAGCCGTCCCAGTCACCATCCTGCTGCAGTTCGCTCCAGGCCAGCACCAGCGGCCCTTGCGGCCAGGATTCACCGGCGTTCTCCTCTTCAAACTCGCTCACCAGACCGAACTCATCCTGCACCTCCTGGCGCCGGGTCACGGGTTCGGGAATGATGATGATTTCGTGAAAGCCGCGATACCAGTCAAGGCCGAGGTGCAAGATGGGCAACGCCGCCTGCAGCGCCAGCACCGCCTGTTGGCGTGGGCTGAGCTCTACCCCGATCAGGGTCAGGGTCTTGCGTTTGAGCAGCTGTTGCCCCAGCCCGATAAGCGTCGTCTGCTCGGCGTCGTTGAGCCCTTGCAAGATGGGCACAGCCGCCAGCGCCTGACGCCACAGTGCCAACTCATCCTCACTCATGGGCGTTTGCGGGCGACCACCCAGCCATTTGAACCATCCCAGCACGCCTACTCCTTCTTTTGATGCAAAAAACAGGTCACAGCAGTTTGACGAACCGTTTCGGCCGCTCCTGATAATCCTGCGCCAGATAGAAACGGTGAGCCGCCTCGCGCTTGAGACTGCTGGATAGCTCCAGCTGGGCGCAACCTGCGGCCCGCGCCATCTCTTCGGCGCCCTTGAGCAAGGCTGCGCCCACTCCCGCCCCTCTTGCCCCTTCATCGACAACCAGCGCCGAGATCAGGCCCCAAGCTGGTGCAACATGCAGCGGTGCCAACTTGTGCCACACCAGCACGCCGACCACCTTGTCTGCAAGGGCAGCGAGCAGCACAACGCTCGCGGGATCCGGCGTCAACAGGCGCGCCGTCACGTCAGCGCCTTCGGCAGGATACCCCAATTGGGTGAACAGGTGGGCGATGGCGCTCCCGTCGTCGGCCTCAGGGGGACGGATCGTCAACGTCTCAGGGTCATTTTTCATTGTTGGCCTCATGTTTGCTTTCCATTGTGTTACGCCCGTCACATTGCCTGGCGCAGATCAACAAGGAGGATCTCATCTTTACTCATAGAAAACGCTGCCTGCCATTATCCCCCCACCCTTGTCAATTCACAAATTTGCAACAAGGCAACATTTTTCGCTGGGAAGCACCGATACAACTCGATATGTTACAAGCCATGCATGGCGCGTGTTTGCGCTCTGCTTAACCCCTCAACCTCGCGCTCATTTGTTAACTGGATTGTTAACAGACAGGGCCGAAAACAGTGACAGAGAGCGAGGCCAAGATCTCGCCAAGACAGCGCCACAAACACAACAAAGGAGTTGTTGTACATGAATGAAATCGTCAATGCCATCAATGGTGTAATCTGGAGCCCTGCGCTCATCTACCTGTGTCTGGGGGTCGGTCTTTACTTCTCCCTGCGCACCCGTTTTTTGCAACTGCGTCATATGAAAGAGATGGTGCGCCTGATGTTTGATGGCAAGAGCACCGATGCCGGTGTCTCCTCCTTCCAGGCGCTGGCCATGACCCTGGCAGGTCGCGTGGGTACCGGTAACATCGCAGGTGTGGCCACCGCCATCACCTTCGGTGGCCCGGGCGCCCTGTTCTGGATGTGGATGGTCGCCTTCCTCGGCGCCAGCTCTGCTTTCGTGGAGTCCACCCTGGGTCAGGTTTACAAAGAGAAGATCAACGGTGAATACCGCGGCGGCCCGGCCTTCTATATCGAGAAAGGGCTTGGCATGAAGTGGTACGCCTGGACCTTCGCCATCGCCACCGTCTTCGCCTGCGGCGTGCTGCTGCCGGGGGTGCAGGCCAACTCCATCGGCTCCAGCCTGCAGACCGCCTTTAATATCGATCCGAACGTCACCGCCGCCGGTCTGGCGCTGCTGCTCGGCTTTATTATCTTCGGCGGCGTCAAGCGTATCGCCAGCTTCGCCAGTACCGTGGTGCCCTTTATGGCGCTGGGCTACATCATCGTGGCTTGCGTCATCATCGCCCTGAATATCGGCCAGCTGCCGGGCGTGATCCTGCTGATCTGGAAGAGCGCCTTTGGTCTGGATGCCGGTTTCGGTGCCATTCTGGGTCTGGCCATCATGTGGGGGGTAAAGCGCGGGGTCTACTCCAACGAAGCGGGCCAGGGTACCGGGCCGCACGCCTCCTCTGCTGCGGCAGTGAGCCACCCGGCCAAGCAGGGTCTGGTGCAGGCGTTCTCCGTCTATATCGATACCCTGTTCGTCTGCTCCGCCACCGGCTTTATGCTGCTGATCACCGGCCTCTATAACGTACAAGGGCCGGACGGCGCCGCCATCTACACGGGTATTGCCGGTATCGCAGCAGGCCCGGGCTATGTGCAGACCGCTATGGAGAGCATGATGCCGGGCTTTGGCAGCATTTTCGTGGCCATCGCGCTGTTCTTCTTCGCGTTCACCACCATCGTTGCCTACTACTACATCGCCGAAACCAACATCGCCTACATCAACCGCAAGATTAATCGCCCCTGGCTCACCTTCTTGCTGAAGATTGCGCTGATGGCTGCCACTGTCTACGGCACCGTCAAGACGGCGGATCTGGCGTGGGGCATGGGTGATATCGGGGTCGGCCTGATGGCCTGGCTCAACATCATCGCCATCCTGCTGCTGCAAAAGACCGCCTTCACCTGTCTGAAGGATTATGAAGCGCAGCAGGCACAAGGGATTGACCCCGTATTCCACCCGGAGAAGCTCGGCATCAAGAACGCCGATTACTGGGTGGGCAAACGCTCCGAAGAGAACCTGGAGCGGGAGAAATCGGGCCATCAGTTCGAGCCGGATCAGGATCGCAAGACCTCCTGAACCAGAACGACATAAGAGATCAATAAAGATGGCAGCCTCGGCTGCCATCTTTATTTCTTTAATTTCAAATAGTTACATTCAAACTAAGGAGTTAAGTGCCACACAAGGGGACACTTTGGGAAGTGAAAAGACACCAAAATTGGCAAAATGTGGACACTTTTTTCTGCCCATTCTCGCGGGAAATCAAGCTGGTTTAAGATGGTTTTCCCGCGGGTTAAAGCGGACCGCATCATTCAGATAATCCAGTGCAAAGTGGGCGTATGTCATCGTCAGATGAAATATCAAGTGGCCGCCCTCAAACGGTGGAACGCCCCCGTTTATGGATTTCGCGTGTGCGAGGCTCACCACGACGGCACCCCGCTTTGACTGGAAAGAGATAGATCCGGCCAAGGGGGATGCCGCAGGCTATATCGCCAAATATATTGCCAAGAACATCGACGGCGCCTACCTGGACGATGACGAAGAGGCTGGCACCGCGGCTGATGAAGGCGCCCTGCATGCAGTGGCTTGGGCCAGTTGGTGGGGCATTCGCACCTTCCAGCAGATCGGCGGCGCGCCGGTCGGGGTATGGCGCGAGCTGCGCCGCATCAGCAACGCCAAGAAGAATGCCGAACTGGTTGGCCCGCCCAAGCCAGTGCTGCAAGACCCGCGCTTTGAGGCGGCCCGCTTTGCCGCTGATAACGGCATTTTCCGCTGCTACCTGCACGCCATGGGCGGTGCACTGGCCACCCGTGCCGAGCACCCCATCAAGCTGGCCCACCTCATCGAGGAGCAGGCCAACTGCTATGGCGAAGACATCAAACGCCTGATGGGCATTACCTCCGCTCGCCTGGGCATCAAGACGCGCCTGCAAGGGTGGGAGATTGTGCCTGCCGGTACCCATGAAGCCAGGAAAGCCGCCGAGGCTGCAGCGAGGGGGGTTGGGGTTAAGACGGGCGACAGCCCGGCACCTTGGAGCTCTGACAATAACTGTACGCGGCCAGATCCTGATGCCTTCGCAGACCAGATCATGAGAGAACAATGGGGGCTATCGCCCTTCTCCATCGACCGATTGCGGGCAGGAGCCAGCGTCACTGCGGACGGTTTCACCCTCTGGCTTGAGAACGGACAGGTGCAGTCGTGCAGGTCGATCCCAAGCGAGCCGGATTGGCAACTGGAGGGGCCACAGCCAGCCAAACAGGGTCAGCTGGATGAATACGCGGTACCTGAGGGGGATGAGGATTGGCCGATGCTGGTTGAGCTGTGCAGTGAGGTTTACCTGGCGCAGGGCCACACCGGCACACACCGCTGGATAGAGATGCTGCAGGCCCCCTATCAGTCAGAGATGTGGAGGGTACTGGAAGGGCTGGATGCGCCGGAGTGGCTGCAGGAACAGGACGACTACAGGGAGGAGTTGGCATGAACAACAAGAAAACCTCCTGCCGCAAAAAGTGGTGGTCAAGCGAATACGTCTAGACAATTGATATATGTTAGTAATATTCTGATTTTAAAGTGAGCTTTTTGTGACGATTACCGATGTGATACTGTGTTGTATAGATGTTTATATAAACGAATTAATACCACCTTCCATCTAATCACTGTTTTTCGGAGAATATATGAGCATTGAAGGCTTTCTGCTTAAGTTGTGTGATGAAGTATATCGTGGAGAAGAAAAGGCTCAGGCAGAACGAAAGCGAGAGCTTTTTGGCAATCGATTCGTCCCAGAGTTTCTACTTATGCGAAAGGATAAAGTTAGAGTAGAAATCAGAAAAGAGAATGTGAGCCACAACGTACCACACATCCATATAACTCACTCCGATAAAATTGATGTTTCAATCAGTCTTAACGATTTTTCAGTACTAGCGGGAAATATTGATAGGAAAACCCAAAAACAGCTTCTTGCCATTCTTATCCCCAAAAAAGATGAACTTAATAAAATATGGATAGAATTGAATGAGAAGGACAACTCGGTTGGTGCGGAAAAGATGATAAGCAATCTGGGCCTATGATAGGCTAACAAATTACCACACTCGGTTAAATTACTCATTGTGCTCACTATTCACCGGTGAGTAAAGTGTTATGAACCATTAAGGAGTATTTACGTGCTCGACGCCATAAACATGGAATCCTAAGATGTAGTCATGACAATTGCAGTAGTTATAGGACCAATTCTTGCCGTACAAGCTCAAAAGTTCATAGAGGCTCTTCAAGAGAAGAGAACACGCAGAATGTCTCTCTTCCAAACCCTGATGTCTACCAGAGCAGAACGCCTCAACCGTGACCATGTGAAAGCTCTAAATATGATTGACATAGAGTTTTATGGTCGAATGTTGCCTTTCATTCGAACTCGTTATCAAACATCTCATGAGCAGGCAGTAACTCACAGTTGGAAAAGCTACAATAGCCATCTAAATCAAAAAAATGAATATGAGTCGCTTGACCTTTGGGCAAAGAAATCAGACGAGCTATTTACAAATATGCTTTACACAATTGCACAGTGTTTGAACTATGATTATGACAAAGTCCAGCTTCAAAGAGACTGTTATCGTCCAATTGCTCATGGGAATCTTGAAAATACACAGCTAGCCATCCTTGACGGCCTCGACCAAGTTGTAAACAAAGGCCGCCCTTTACCAATGTACGTTGTAAATCTTCATGCCTCCGAGGCACAGCAAGCACCAGAAAACCCACCATCGAGCTGAAATGAGGGCGCTATTGCGCCCCAAGTCCTTTCAATACCAACTGCCGCCCCTCTGGCGTGAGCGACCCAATCAGGCTCAATATCAGCTGGTTGGTAGTCTTGGCTGAGAGGGGCTTAAGGTATGGGTGAACGACAGGGTGGCTACCCAGCTGTGACCACACTCTGTATCGGTGCTTTGGCAAAGATGGGGCTTGAAGAACTCACTTCACCACCGGCAGCTCGCCGAGCGCGGTGGTCTAACGGGGGCTTAACTGTTCCTGCTTCATCATCCACTCCCGGGGGTCGCGGCCGCGGGCCGCGAAGTAGACCTTCCCCAGCCGCCCCTGGTTGATCTTGTCAATGACCTGCATCAGCGCCTCGCTGCGCGGATATTGCTGCTGTGCGGCGAACAGGTCGCCCTGCTGCATGTTGGCGGGGGGAACTCAGCAAGCATGCCCCCCCTTTTCTGGTAACGCAGCTCTTCGCGCCAGATGCGGAGGAGCAGTTCAGGGATCAGGGCCAACAAGGCCCGAGTGTCATGGGTGGGCATAGCCAGCTTGGTCAGCTTGGTGCTCACTTGGTTGCCGTCGGCCGCTAAGCCAGCTGGAGCGGATGAACAGAGTCACAGATTCGTGTTTCTAACACACGATAAAGCGTGACTCATACTCATATGAGTTAGTATTATACGCGCGTGGCCATGTTTGTTATTTATACCACTAATGACATTACATACTTTAAATGAGTAAATTAAGTTTAAACAACTATCAAACTGTTATTTTACTTAATAGTGTCTTTTAAGAAAGGGATAAAATGATCACGTTGACTTTATTTAATAACAAAGGTGGGGTTGGAAAAACAACTTCAACTTGGAATGTTGCAACATCCTTGGCTGAAAAGGGGAAAAAAGTACTTCTTATTGATTTTGACCCACAGTGTAATTTATCAATCGCTGTCCTCAGTGAGCCAGTATTCACGAACATTTTAACAAAATCTTCTCAAGCCCCATTAGGCTCTACAATACGTGCATATGTTCAGCCTTTCATCCAGCAGAATATGCTGCCTATTGTCAACTGTTTCCTTCCAAAAATCCAACCAACGAATGGCATTATTCATATAGTACCAGGTGATTTCTGGTTAAATACAATGTCTGACTTTCTAAACGTTGGTAATGATGTTGTTTCAGGTGCTGGCTTATATCGCTTCCTACTTCCATCACTAATTACAAATGCTGCAATACAAAGATATCAAACGGATTATGACTATGTAATAATTGATGTTCCACCATCATTTAATACACTTGTAAGGTCTGCGCTGTATTGCTCTGATTATTTTTTAGTGCCGTGCACAGCTGATGTTTTTTCTGCTTACTGTATTGGTCTCATTGGGGAAATGCTGCCAAGGTTCGTTCAGGACTGGGAAAGTGGAAAATATAGACACCTACAAGGAAATCCACAGGACACATTTATTTCAACAAAAGGAAAACCAAAATTTGCAGGCTGGTTATTTAATGGTTTTGATACTAGAAAAAGACCAGGAACATCAACACCTACTGCCGTAGGCGCGGATCTAGCTCACTTAAGAATGATTGAAGATGCTGTGGACACGAGTCTCACCCCACTTTTGAGAAGCCAGATCCCTGGATATCAAGCAGTACCTAGTTTTGTATCAAGAACTGCTTGCGCTCAAATTGAAGACTTGAACGTTATGGCGCCTGATAGTATTTATCAAAGCGTGCCTCTGAAAAATTTAAGTAATTTTCACCCCACAAGAGCTCTTCAAGTTAGTGGCAGATGGGCTCCTAATCAGTTGGCGCTTATGTCAAAAATGGACCAAGAATTTGACCGTTTAGCCGATTATATAATTAATAATTGTGTCTAGCTTTCCTGAAGACACTGCATAAAAACTTTAACATCTAAGTTTAATAATAAGGGAGCTATAGTGCCCCCAGTCCTTTCAATACCAGCTGCTGCCCTTCTGGCGTCAGCGACCCCATTAAGCTCAGCACCAGCTGGTTGGTGGTTTTGGCCGAGGGGCTTAAGGTGTGGGCGAACGACAAGGTGGCCACCCAGCAGTGGCCACACTCTGCATCGGTGCACTGGCAGTAGAGATCCGAGACATCGTCGCTCAGTCGGTTGGTCTTGGTAATGCGGCCCCGCTGGCCACACACTTTGCAATAAACCCGCATTACGCCCCCTTTTCTATCCAAATCAACAGCGTATCTTGCCACAGAAAACACTGTTTGTTTATACAGTTGAACCGATATTCTCCCGAAAATCGGCCCGCAGGGAGACGGGAGTCCCGCACTGTTGATGGCATCCTGGATAAGCTCGCACAGCGGCAGCACCTCGTTGCGGGCATAGGTTGCATCGTACTTCTCAGGGTCTCCAAGCCCTCCCCCGCCATTGGTCGGGATTATGCCGGCCAGCGCCGCCGGAAAGCGGTGGCTGGTCAATACGTCCTGAGCGGTGATCCCCTTGATGGCAGCGAACTCGTCCTTGGTGGCAATATCCCCCACCGGAATAAGCTTGATGCCATCGGGCTTGCCGTCCGGGATGTTGACGAACATGGAGCGAAAGTTCCCCACCCCCTTGCTGCTGGCGATCATCTCTTTCATCTCTTCCTCGGTGTCGTCGTCCATGTTCGGGTCAGTGGCGTAGAAGATGAAGCCCATATGGGCGCCGTTGAGGAAGTATTTGCGCCGAAACAGGGTGGCATCCTGGTTAAGCAGCGCCGACTGCAGGCCGCCCAAGTAGTCGGGCAGACCGTAGATCGCTCGTGCAGCTCGCAGTCAGAGCGGATTGCGGCGCGGCCCGAAGGGCAGCCGCCAGCGAAACAGGCTGTTAAGGGTGGCTCGCCACTGATTGGGTCGCCCCAGGATCTGCTTTTGCAGCCGGGTCTCTTCCTTCAGCATCGCCTCATCGCTGCGAGCCCAGGCCTGGCTGTAAAGCTGCTTGATCCCCGCCAGTGCATCCGGCGATTTGGTGATAAGGGTGCGGGCAAACTCTCGCGCCTCCACCAGCGGATCGGCGCAGACCCGGCTCACCATCCCGAGAGATTTGGCCTCAACGGCATCCAGCTCGCGCCCGCTCATGGCCAGCTCCATGGCGGTATCCAGCCCCATCAAGTTGCGCATGGTGACACTGCCGCTCATATCGGGGATGATGCCCCACTTGATCTCCATCACCGAGAAGCGGCAATCGGGGGTGCTGAAGCGAAAATCGGCGCCGAGCGCAATCTGCAAGCCACCGCCAAAACAGACTCCCTGGGTCACCGCAATCACCGGCACCGGCAGCTGGTGCCAACCATAGGCAACCCGCTGAGCCAGATTGGTCGCCTCGTCCGCTTCACGCTTGAGAATATCGAGCGCCGCCACCGGCTGTCTCAGCATGGATTTCACATCCAGCCCGGCGCAGAAGGCCCGCCCCTCGCCGTGCAGGATCACCGCCCGCAACCCCTTGTGCCGGGCGAGCTGCGTCAATGTCTCATCGATGGCGCTGAACATAGCGCGGTCCAGCGCATTGAGTTTGTCCCCCCGCGTCAGCATCACTTCGGCAATCCCGTCGTGGATATCGCACTTGATCCTTGGTTTTTCCATCTCCCTTGTCCTCTCCTTGATCCCTGAAACTGACTCACTGGTCATACCACCACGTTATCAGAGTGTGAACAGGCGGTACAGCTGAGACTAAAGTCGGCTGGTCGCCTCCCCCTCCCTTTGTCAAACTGGGAGCTGCATGAGTGCCGCAAGCCAGCAGAGGACGCTGTCATGTCAACCCTGTTCAATTTTGCCAGACCACCGTTCGACCGACTGGGCGAGGAGGCGCGCGAGCGGCTCTCCCGTCACCTTTCGCTCTGCTATTTTCGGGCCGGGGATCTGCTGCTCAAGGAGGGAGACGAGCCTCCCGGCCTCTATCTCATCATCAAGGGGGCGGTGGAAGAGTCTGCCCCTCACCACCAGTTTGGTGATTACGGGATCGATGATCTGTTCGATGTGCGCGCCCAGTTTGACGGCCGCTGCCGCCACCGCTTCACCGCGCTGGAAGATAGCCTCTGCCAACTCATCCCTCGCCACACCTTTCTGACGCTCTGTGAGCAGGATCCGCAGTTTGCCAGCTACTTCACCGCCAATCTGGCCGAGCGCCAGCGCCAGCAGGAGCAGCGCGAACAACTGGGTCAGAAGAATCTGGCTGAATTTATCCTGACCCGCATCGAACCGGGCCACCTGCAGGCACCGCTTATCGTCGACAGCAAGCTGTCACTGCTGGCGGCGACCGAAGCCATGGTGAGCAAGGGGACTGATTGCCTGCTCTACCCGGCCCACGACGGCTCCCTCACGCTGGCAACCCGCAAGACCTTGCTCCACGCCCTGACCCTCAAGGGATTGCCGCTGACGGCCCCCCTCTCTGTGCTGACCCCCACGTCCCTGATTGGTCTGCCGCTGGAGAGCTATCTGTTTGATGCCCTGCTGCTGATGACCCGCCATCGCATCAAACGACTGGTGGTGTGGCGCGGCAATGAGGTGGCGGGGATCCTGCAACTGACTCAGGTGCTGGGGCTCTTCTCTACCCACTCCCACGTGCTGACGTTGCGTATCGCCCGCGCCGACAGCCTGCCGGCGCTGGAGGCGGTCGCCCGCGAGCAGCTGCAATTGACCCGATCCCTGTTTGCCCAAGGGATCCACACCGCCTTTTTGATGAAACTCATCGCCACCATCAACGAACAGCTGATCGCCAAAGCCTTTGCGCTGGTGATCACCCCCGAGGTGCAGGATAAGGTCTGCCTGCTGATGCTGGGCTCGGAGGGGCGCGGCGAGCAGATCCTCAAAACCGATCAGGACAACGCCCTGATCCTGCCAGAGGGACTGGCATGGCCCACCCAGGCAGCCGATCTGGCCGAATTCAGCGCCCTGCTGGAGCGCCTCGGCTACCCGCTGTGCCCTGGGCAGGTGATGGTGAACAATCCGGCCTGGGTGAAAATGGGCAGCGAGTGGCAAAGCGCCATTGCCAGCGCCTGCACCACGGCAAAGGAGGATGAACTGCTCTGGCTCGCCACCCTGGCCGATGCTCACCCCATCGCGGGGGATCGACAGCTCCATCTGCCGGTTGCCAGAGCGCTGCGCGAGCAGTTGGCGGACAGGCGGGATCTGCTGGCTGAGATGGTGCGACCAGCGGTGGCCTTTCACGCGCCGCTCACCCTGTTTGGCCGGCTGGAGCAGCCACCGGAAGGGCTGGACCTGAAGCGGGGCGGCCTGTTCCCGCTGGTGCACGGTATCCGCATGTTGGCCCTTGAGGCAGGCATTCTGGAAACCTCAACCCTGGGGCGTATCGATGCGCTGGTGGCAGCCGATCGGCTCAGTGCCGACTATGGCAGCAATCTGGCAGAGGCGTTTCGGCTCTTTATCCGGCTGAGGCTGCGCAGCCAGCTAAAGGGAGGCAATAGTCGGGTGCAGACAAGCGAGCTTAGCCACTGCGAGCGGGATCTGTTGCGTCAGGCGCTGCATCAGGTGAAGAAATTCCAGCAGTGGCTCACCTTGCACTTTCGTCTGAGACAATAGCCATGTTGAGCCGTGTTCGACGCTACTGGTATGGCCGCGCGTTCCGAACGGGCGAGTTCGCGCCACTCTTTGCCACCCCACCGAAAGATGAACGGATCGCCCTCGATTTCGAGACCACCAGTCTCGCTCCCGAGCAGGCCGAGATCGTCTCCATCGGGGCGGTGCGCATTCAGGGCAACCGGCTGCTGACCGGTGAGGCCCTCGCCATCAAAGTACAGCCACCGGCCAGCCTGACCAGCCAATCAGTGGTGATCCACGGTCTGCGCCATCAGGATCTGCAACAGGGGATGGAGCTGGAAGCCGCGCTGCGCCTGCTACTCGACTATATCGGCCCGCGCGAACTGGTGGGCTATCACATCGCCTACGATCTGCGTATTCTCAATCTCGCCTGCCAGAAATTGTGGGGATTGACCCTGCCCCAGCGAGGGATCGAGGTAAGCCAGCTCTATCACGACCACCTCTATCGCCGCTACCCCGATGCTGCGATTGACCTCCACTTGAGTGCCATCTGCAGCCACCTTGAACTCCCATCCCTGCCCGCCCACGATGCCCTTGCCGATGCCACCACGGCCGCGCTCATCTACCTGCGCCTGACCTGCGGCTCGCCGCTCACTTATCC
>NZ_CAWNZT010000050.1:0-5572 GCF_963878965.1 Aeromonas sp. HMWF015
GCTTGCAATCAGGCGATTCTGGCGGCGATGGATAGCGAAGATGAGACCCTGCAGGCCCAGCGTGACAAAGCGTGCGCTGCGGTGCAGTAACGCGAATTTATCTGACCAGATCATTTGCGCTCGCTTTGCGCGCCAAGGCACACATGGGCTTACCCTTGCCGGGTATGATGGGGTTGCCCGCCGTGGCGGCAGTCGGATGCTTGCGGGCATATGCCGGTCACATCAGCCAGATCACCACCAGGAGGTAACCATGATCAGCCATATCGACCATCTGGTATTGACGGTCAGTGATATCGAACGGGCCGTGGCCTTTTACAGTTCGGTGCTCAATATGGAGGCCATCACCTTCGGTGCGGGGCGCCGGGCGGTAGGGTTTGGCAACCAGAAGATCAATCTGCAACTGTTGGGGCAGGAACCACGCAATCGGGCGCAGGTGGGGTCGGGAGATGTCTGCCTTATCACCCGCTGGCCGCTGGAGCAGGTGATGGCCCAGCTTGCCTGCCACGGGGTGGAGATTGTCGAGGGGCCGGTGACCAAAAGCGGTGCCTGCGGGCCGATAGAATCTGTCTATTTCCTCGATCCAGACCAGAACCTGATAGAAGTGAGCATCTACCCCTGATAGGGTTGGCGCGGTGCCTGACGGTGCAGCACCTATCAGCGTCACTCTATTTCTTCGACCCGGATCAGAATCTGATAGAAGTGAGCATCTATCCCTGAGCCCACCAAGCCATCCCCCCCATCGCACCATCAATAGAAAGGGGCCGTCAATTGACAGCCCCTTTCTTGTATCGCCATCGACCCAGCGCCAGTGGCTCTTTGCCGATACTCCAGAAACGCCCTAGAAAGGCGCGCTGCTCTCGTCGCTCTCCTGTAAAAACTGCTCCAGCTCGGCCTGATAGGCCGCATCAGGTTGACCACTGCTGGCAGGGGTTACGGCGGCAGGCCGGGCGACGGGAGGGGCGGTGAGGGTCTCCATCACCCGCTGCTGCAGATAGGGGTAGAAGGGGTTGGAGGAGGTGCGGGTGAGGGCGCCGGGGTTGACGATCAGCACGCCGCGCTCGCCTCGCAGGGCCAGACCACCGAGGTTGATGCCGTATTGCTCCCGCTGCTCCGGGCGCGCTGTCATGCCATAGAGGGGGTCGTCCATCGGGAAGGGGAGCGCCACATGGGAGAGGGAGTAGATCTCCTTGGGATAGTCGATGCCCAGCGGGCGGACCTGCTCAGGCTGGTCTGCGCTGGCCAGCGTTCTGGCCTGCGTCGCGGGAGAGGCGGGTTCCACATTGCCCACCACGGTGAGGCGATAGTGCTGAGGGGCGTTTGGCAGCAAGCGGTGCAGCGCCAGCTCGGAGGCCGAGCTCATCAGCGGGCCAAACAGAGTGCTGCGGTTGATATCAAACAGCACCAGTTCGCTGCCGTTGGCCGGCAGGTAGTGGTAGAGATCGGCAATGATGGAGCGGGTGCTGACGGTGTAGTCCATTACCGACTGGAAGGTGAGGGCGGGGGGAAACGCCGCCAGCTCGCCACTGGCGGCCAGCTGGCGCACCTGCTGCTGGATGGCGTGGGTCAGGCGATAGGACTGGCGCGCGCCGTTGACCGGAAACGAGTTGTACTTGAACGGGTTGAACTCCGGCATGGTGTCGAGCCAGGCGGCGTTGGCAAAGGCGGGCAGCAGGGCAGGCACGGCCTTGAGCCCGGCGAAGCGGGCAAAGCGGGTCACCCCGATCATCGGGGAGATCAGCACCAGCCGATCCGGTTTTGCCAGCGTGCCACTCGGGTCGGCCAGCGCATCGAGCGCATATTTCACCGCCAGCGCGCCGCCGTTGGAAAAGCCCACCAGATGCAGCGGCCGCTTGCCCTGCGCCAGCAATCTGGCCTCCCGCACCGCCAGTCGGGTGGCGGCCAGCCAGGTTTCCCAATCCACATCCACGAGGCCAGCGGGCACAGTGCCGTGGCCGGGGATCCGCAGCCCCAGCGCGATAAAACCCTGCTCCTGATATCGTCTGGCCAGATGACGCAGGCTGTAGGGGGAGTCGGTCAGGCCGTGCAGCAACACCGCCACCCCTTTGACTTCCCCCTCGGGGCGCAGTAGGTAGGAGCGGTTCCAGTTCTGCTGAAAGCGGGCGGGATTGATGGGGGCATCCTGATAGTAGCGATTGCTGGCCAGTTGCTGCTCAGGCGGCGTCTTGGCGACCACCTCGGTGGCCACCAGCTCGAACAGATCTGCTTCGCGGGCCAGATAGGCGTGCCAGTCGCTGCTGTCGAGCTCATCGGCGCTGAGTTCGGGGGGCACTACTGTGTGCCACAGCTGCAGCGGCGCTGCCTGCCAGGCGAAGTAGGCGATCACCGCCCATGCGGTCAGCAACAGCAGCAACAGGGTCAGCAGAGCACGGCGAACAAGGCGGCGAGTGTGAGCCAGCATGGTGCAATCCTTGGCGATAGGGGTGGTTCCGCCTCTGGGCGGGCAAGTTTGGCGCAGCACATTGGGCGCAGCCAACCGGCTTAAAGCCTAATGGAAACAAGGTGATATGTATAGTTGATGGCGTTCGTCCGCGCTGGCTGTGGGCGCCGGATCCCGCCGCTTACATCAGGCTGGCCGTTCGAAGGCTGCATCGCGGGCCATCTGGCGGCGTGAACTTGTTCGCGGATGCCCGCTTGGGCGCTGCGACCTTGCAACTATCTGCCCCTGAGAGGGGGCAATTATGCTACTGTAGCGGCGTTTTTTGATGGATAAGCTGGCATTGGCCTTTTTTGAAGATGGAATGGTATGCAGAACTTTGACGTAGTGAATTGGCTGATGCAGCAAACAGCCTCCCCGGCGCAGCCGGAACAGGCGATGGCACAACCGGGCGCGGCCCAGACCCTGTGGCAGGTGACCCATGCTGGCTAACGAATCCATGCGCCTGAACAAATACATCAGCGAGAGCGGTATCTGCTCGCGCCGCGAGGCCGACCGCTTTATCGAGCAGGGCCACGTCTTTATCAACGGCAAGCGGGCCGGGATCGGCGATCAGGTGCAGGTTGGCGATTTGGTCAAGGTCAACGGTCAGGTGATCGAGCCGCGCGAGGCGGACAGTCTGGTGCTGATCGCCCTCAACAAGCCGGTGGGCATCGTCAGTACCACAGAGGCGGGCGAGAAGGACAACATCGTCGATTTCGTCAACCACAGCACCCGGGTCTTCCCCATCGGGCGGCTCGACAAGGATTCGCAGGGGCTGATTTTTCTCACCAACCACGGCGATCTGGTCAACAAGATCCTGCGGGCGGGCAACGATCACGAGAAAGAGTATCTGGTGACCGTCGACAAGCCGGTGACCGACGAGTTTGTGCGCGGCATGGCGGCCGGGGTGCCGATCCTCGGTACAGTGACCAAGAAGTGCAAGGTGAAGAAAGAGGCGCCGTTTGTCTTTCGCATCACGCTAGTGCAGGGGCTTAACCGCCAGATCCGCCGGATGTGCGAGTACTTTGGTTTTGAAGTGACCAAGCTGGAGCGCATCCGCATCATGAACGTCAGCCTCAAGGGGCTGCCGGTAGGCGAGTGGCGCGATCTCACCGACGACGAGCTGATCGATCTGTTCAAGCTGATTGAGGACTCCTCCTCCGAGGTGAAACCGGCCAAAGGCGACAAGCCGAAGGCGGCCAAGGCCCCTGCGGTGCAAACCGCCAAACCGGGGCAGGGCAAGAAGCCGCGGCGCGATGACGATCACGAGATTGGTGGTCGCCCCAATGTGCCGGGCCCGGAAGCCTTCGAGAAGAAGCTGCCGGTGGGCAAGGGTGGCGCGGGCAAAGGTGCTGCCAACAAGGGCGGCGCTGGCAAGGGTAGTGCAGGCAAAGGGGCTCCCGGCAAGGGGGGCAAACCGGCCGCAGGCAAGCCGCGCACCGCTAACACCGGACGGCAGAAGAAGGGGCGCTGAGTTGCCCCTCTGAGTGGTATCAGCCGCCAGTCATCTCCAATACGGTTATCCCCAACACACCGGCCTCAGGCCGGTGTGTTGCTTTGGGCCGCAGCGCTGGCCGGGAGGGGCGACGAAAGGGTTGGCTCGCTGGCGGTCGGTAACCCCATGACGCGAGGGTAGTGGCGCGGGTCGAGGCGCAGCACCAGCAGGCTCATCAGCAGCAATCCCCCCAGCTGCCACTGCCAGGCGGCGGCGAAGTCACCGAACAGGTGATAGAGGCGCGCCGCCACCCAGGGGCCGGTGGCAGCCAGTATAAAGCCGAAGCCCTGCATCAGGGCGCTCAGGGTGCCGGCGCGGCGCGGATCGGGCAGATGATCGAGCGCAATCACCATGATCAGGGAAAAACTGCCGCCCAGACCGGCGCCGCACAGCATGCACCAGAGAATGGGGGCACTGGCGGGCGCCAGCCAGAGGCCGCCAAATCCCGCCAGCTGCATGGCGATGGCAAGGCCCATCCACGGTCGCCGATCCAGACTGCGCGCCGCCAGCAGCGGCAAGCCGAGGCCACTGGCGGTCTGGGCCAGTGCCAACCAGGCGACCAGCTCGCCCGCCTGCGCGGCGCTCCAGCCCTGCGCCATATAGGCAGGGGCCAGCCAGGCCACTACGATGCCGTAGCCGCTGTTGATGATGCCAAAGCAGACGATCAGCAACCAGCTGCGGGGCAGGGTGATTAGCCGCTGCTCGCCATCGGGAATGGCGACCGCGGCGGCCCGTGGCAGACGCACTTGCCACACCAGCCAGACGAGGGCCAGCAGCACCGGCAGACTCCAGAGCGCCAGCGCCCGCGACCAGTCGAGGCTCGCCGCCAACCGTGGCGTGAGACTGGCCCCCAATGCCCCGCCTCCCATCATGCAGGCGGAGAAGATCCCCATCACCAGCGGCACCTTGTGGGCGAAGGCCTGCTTGATAAGGGCGGGCAGCACTCCCTGCACCAGTGCCGACCCCAATCCACAAAGCGCCGCGCTGGCGATCAGCAAGGCGCCGCTTTGGGCATCGAAGCGCATGGCGCTGCCAATGCCGAGCAGCAGCAGGGCCGCCCCCAGCAGTTGGCGCGCACTGGCGCGCCGACGCAGGCTCGGGGTGAGCAGCACGCCAATACCGATCAGCCACAGCGGCAGCAGGGTGAGCCAGGCCAGGGTGTCCATCCCCAGTGCCAGACGCTGGTCAATGGCTTGGGCCAGCGGGCCGATGGCGGTAAGAAAGGGGCGCAGGTTAAGGCCAGTCAGGATCACCAGCACCAACAGGGCAGTCTGGCCTGCGGGATGATCCGCATTTCGTTGATTCATCGGGTGCAGTTTCCGGTTCTGGGAGAGACAGGGGGCATTCGGGACACGGAGTCATCGGGGCTGAACATGGCAGATCACCGTCAAAGGAGGCAAAAACGCCAGCCTAGCGGGGTCGAAAGTCATTTTGAAATTAAATGATAGAATGGGGTTCAGTGGTTTTGTAAATGGAGTATCCCATGCTGGATCCCCTGTTACTGCGCAGTTTTGTCGCCATTATCGACACCGGCAGCTTTACCCGCGCCGGTGAACGGGTCCATCTGACCCAATCCACCATCAGCCAGCAGATCCGCCGCCTTGAGCAGCAGCTCGGCTGCCCGCTGCTCGATCGTGCTG
>NZ_CAWNZT010000050.1:5582-7330 GCF_963878965.1 Aeromonas sp. HMWF015
AAATTGCTGGGGCTGGCCCGCCGCATTCTGGCGCTGCTGGCGCAGGCCGAAGAACAAGTGACGGAAGGGAGCGTGGCGCTCAGCCTCGGGGTGCCGGAGGATTTCGCCGCCGGTGCAATGACTCCTGTGCTGGCCGCCTTTGCCCGTGACTACCCCGAGGTGCGGCTAGAGGTGCAAAGTGGCCTGAGTCACGAGATCTGGCAGCGCTTCGAGGCGGGAGAGCTGGATCTGGCGTTGGTCAAGCAGACGCGCGGGCAGGGTTCGCCCCTTGCCAGCTGGCGCGAGCCGCTGGTCTGGGTCGACAGTCGCGACTGGCCCGCACGGGAACGGGATCCGCTGCCGCTGGTGGTATTCCCGAGCGAAGGGCTCTATCGGCGGCAGATGACCGAGGCGCTCGATGGCCTCGGTCGGCGTTGGCGTATTGCCTATGTCAGCGCCAGCCTTGCCAGTTTGCAGGGGGCGGTGAGCGCGGGGATCGGGGTGAGCTTGCTGCCCAAACGGTTGATGCCCGTCGATCAGCTGGCCCTGACCCAGTGGCCCAAGGTGGCGCCGGTGGAGCTGGCGCTCCATGCCGGGGTAAGCGGGAGTGAGCCACTCACCCGCTTGAGTTCGGCCCTGATCGCCCTCTGTGACGAGGTGATGGGGCCGCAGTTTGTGGTATGGGGAAAACTGAAGTCGGAAAGATAAACGGGGGGATCAGTGATCCTTCCCCTCCGCCAGCTTGCGCTCGTAGTCATTTTTGACGATGGCCAGTGCCGCCAGCACCAGCTCGGGGGCAAGCCCGTTGGTCTCTAGCAGTTCAATCAGATCCACCGCGAGTTTTACCTCGGGCGGGGCAGTTTCCAGTGACATGGGCAGGGTTCCGGTTGCGGGAAGAGGGGGGATTATACAGGGGCGCCGCCGTTGGCCGAAAGCGCCCGCTCTGTCGGGCTGTGAGGCATGAAGGTCAGAGGTGCTGACGCATCTCCTTGTCGATCTCCTCGCGCAGGGCGATCAGCTTTTTGGCGTACTGCTGCAACTGCAGATCGCTCTCGCTTACTGGCTGCCACTGGGGCACCGGGGTCGGCTTGCCGTGCTCATCCATCGCCACGAAGATGATGATGCAGTGGGTGGTTTTGTGGCGCTCGGTCTCGGTGGGATGGCGGCTGTAGACATCCACCGCCAGATGCATGCTGGTGGTGCCGGTGTGGATCACCTGGGCGTGAACCTCTACCAGCTGGCCAATCTGGATGGGGCGCAAAAAGCGGATCCCCCCCACATAGACGGTCACCGCATAGCCGCCGCACCAGCCAGCGGCGCAGGCATAGCCCGCCTGATCGATCCACTTCATCACCATGCCGCCGTGTACCTTGCCGCCGAAATTGACGTCGGAGGGTTCGGCCAGAAATTGCAGGGTCAGTTCGCGATTTGGCACAGTTACATCCTTATTGCCTGAAGGGTTTCCCTGAGCTTTGCCCCATCGGCCTGCCCGGTCAAGGGTTCATCCCCGATTCAGGGGGGCGGGGTCACTATCTTGCTCTATCGACGGGAACATAGCCGCAGGAGTGACACCATGAAACAGATGCTGGAACAGTTGCTGGGGGCTGGCAAAGGCTGGCTCAACGAAGGCGGAGACAAGCGCAAGGGGCAGATGCAGGGGGCGCTGGCCGGTGGCGCGCTCGGTCTGCTGCTGGGCAATAAAAAAGTGCGCAAATATGGCGGCAAGGCCGCTGCCGTGGGCGGCGCCGCAGCCCTTGGCGGGCTGGCCT
>NZ_CAWNZT010000051.1:0-6615 GCF_963878965.1 Aeromonas sp. HMWF015
CAGCTCACCCTGCCCAGCCCCACCGAGCGCCAGACCCGCCTTGACCTGCAAATGCCGATCGGTGAACCGCTCTGGCAACGGGCCATCGGCCAGGGTGGCCAGATCAAGGATGCGGTGAGCGATGAGCGGCACGGCCTGTCCCGCTTCACTCTCACCCTGCCCGAGAGCAAGGCCCGCATCGACAGCGGATTCGTGGTCGCCCTCGATCTGGAGCACAGCAAGCTGGAGCAGCTGGAGATCTGGCTCACCTCCCCTTACGGCACCCGGATCAGCCTGTGGAACAAGGGTTACGCCAGCCATACCCGGCTCAAGGGGGAGTTCCCCCGTGAACTGGTACCGTTCGAATCGCTGGATAAGCTGCACGGTGAACCGCTCGCTGGCCGCTGGCTGCTGGAGATTAACGACACCAGCGCCGGTGACACCGGTCAGTTGCGCAACTGGCGTGTCGCCCAGCAAGTCGGCGCCCGCTGTGACAAGGATGAAGCCCTGCCCAACACAGGCATCATCCCCCTTGAGCAGGATGAAGGGGGTGGCGGCACGACTTCCCCCCTGCTGCTGTTGCTGGCCCTGTGGCCCCGCCTCTGGCGCCGGAGCACCCCGCGCCGTTGAATCCTGTACCACGGGGGTTACCGCCCCCGTGAACCTGTGACCGAATCAAGGAATGTGAAGTGAAACCATCCGTACTGGTTATTGCAACCCTCTCAGCCCTGCTCAGCGCCTGTGGCGGCGGGGAAGATAACGCACCACTGGCGATCCCGGACTACCGGGTCGATGTCGCCCTGCCAACCGCCGGTACCCTGTGCGCCGATCTGGATCAGAACTGGCAATGTGATCCTGCCGACCCTGCCGTCAGCGGCGAAGGAGTGGTGGCCCTAGTCAGCCGCTCGGCCGACATCGTCAACTCGCCCCTGCTGTTCGTACCGAGGAGCGGAGGACTGCTGCTGGCACATCCGGCCGCCAAAGGGGATCCACAACGGCTACAACCGACCCTGCTCAGCACCCTGTTGCAGAGCCGCATTGCCGAAGGGGTGGCCGCTGATCGCGCACTGACGCTGCTGCTGGCCGATCTCGCGCCGCTGCAACCGGGTAGCGACCACGCGGCCCTCGCAGGTCTCGGCCAGTTTGATCAGGCGCTGCAGCAGGTGGCGATCAGCTTGCAGCAACAGGCCCGCACACGCCTTGCCACCGCCAAGGAGACCCAGTTGCTCACCACCAGCTATCGCGCCATCAGCCTGATGCTGGAGCAATTGGCTCAGGAGTGGCAGCGCAACGGCCAGTTTGCCGAAGAGACCCAACGCGAGCTTCTGACCCTGCTGGTGCAGCAGCAGCCACGCAACCTGCTAACCGTCACCGGCGTCACCACCTTCAGCGATGGCAACGACCCGCTGCTGGAACAGGAACCCGCCGACTATCCGGGACAAGATGCCAGCTGGAATCGCACTCGTCCCCAGCTTGCCTATCGCAAGCTTGATGATCGTGGTCAGGTGCTCCCCGACAACGCGCCGAGCTGGCAGTGCGTCAAGGATCTCAATACCGGTCTGGTGTGGGAGGTCAAATCGGATGATCCCTTGAGTCCGGCCTGGAAAAGCAGACCCTTTGCCTATGAGGATGAGCAGTTCAAGGCGACCGCAGGCGAGCAGCAAGCGGCCTACCAGCATATTCATAAGAGGATCGAACAGCTCAGCGCCGAAGGAGATCTGGCGGCCCTCGCCCGGGCACAGGCGCTGACCACCATGCTGACCACCCGCGCGTATCAGCAGTGGCTCAATGGCGAGCAGCGCTGCGGCATCAGCCAGTGGCGGCTGCCCAGCATGGGTGAACTGATGTCACTGATGCACTACGGTAGCCTGGCCAAGGACCCGCTGGGTCAGCGCATCATCGTGGATACCCGTTACTTCCCGGATATCGCCCCCTCGGAAGATGACACCTACCATGGCTACTACTGGAGCGCCACCAGTAACACCGCCCAGCGCTTCTCCGGTGGCCCCATCAGCAAACGCACAGTCCTGCTCCTGGGAGAAGATGCGGGCACCACCTATCCCGCGCTGGTGCAGCAAGATACCTATATCGAGCTGATGCAGGTACGACTGGTCGCAACTCCCCAATAATCCGAGGAATATCATGAGCCTTTATCGCTTTTCGTTCGCCATGCTGGCACTGCTGGCCCCCCTGGCCCACGGTGCTGCCATTTGTGATGACACCATGGATCGCACCGCCCCCTCTGCCCGTTTTCTTGACCATGGCAACGGCACCGTCACGGATCAACACACCGGTCTCACCTGGATGCGCTGCAAACTGGGGCAGACATGGAGTGGCAGCAGTTGCCTGGGGGAACCGACCGTTTACTACTGGCAGCAGGGGCTGCAAGTGGCGGAGCGGATCCGCAGTGACAGCAGCCATGCTCTCTATCACTTCGGCGGTATCAGCCAGTGGCGCCTGCCCGACATCAAGGAGTTAGCGACCCTGGTCGAGCATGCCTGCTACAAGCCCTCTCTCAATGAAGCCATTTTCCCGCGCGCCATGGCGGGGGGCGGTAAAGAGGTCAATGAGGGCTATGTCTATATGATGAGCAGCACGGTAACCTCCGCCAATGGTCAGCGGGCGTATCTGGATATCACCTCGGGAGATATCGGTCTTCGCGCCATTGGCGCCTACCCGGATCAGGTCTTGCTGGTCGCCAATAAACCCTGACCGCCCCACGCTCGACACCGGAACGCGATGACAGGAGAGGCTTGAAAGCCTCTCTTTTTATTGCTCTTGCCGCCCACCCCTACCTCACCCGCCATCACGTTCTTCTCCCGCCTGTGCCCCCTGCCCGCGATACCGACCTGATCCTGCTTCGCCCGCGGCATTTACCCCTTTCAGGTGATGACGAGGAGCAGCTCTCTACGCTTTCCAGGCCTTTCTCGTCCGCCATAACCAACAAAAAAGTGCGCTTCTTAACAAAATTTAATCCCCAGTTAACCGATTAATAAATAATCCGTAAAAATGACATGTAAATCAGTGCGAAAGTGTCATAATGCGTAACATTATTGTTAAGTCACTTGATTAATTTGGTTAGGAAAAACCTCTATGTTCGCTGATATTTCTGCTCAACATTGGGCTTTTGCCATTTATGTCATCGGTGCCATCACCATCTGTCTGGTGATGATAGGCCTCGCCGCCCTGCTGGGAGGTCGTGCCTACGGCCGCACCAAGAACAAGCCATTTGAATCTGGTGTCGACTCGGTCGGCAGTGCCCGCCTGCGTTTTTCCGCCAAGTTCTATCTGGTCGCCATGTTCTTCGTCATCTTCGACGTCGAGGCGCTCTACCTGTTTGCCTGGTCTGTCTCCGTGCGGGAGAGCGGCTGGGTCGGCTTTATTGAAGCCACCATTTTCATCGGACTGCTGCTTATCGGCCTGATCTACCTCTGGCGCATCGGCGCACTGGAGTGGTCACCGCGCAAACCGCAGCTGAACAACAAAAACAGTGATTGAACCACAGACCCTTTCCTTGAGGTTGCACCATGAAGTACACCCTGACCCGGATTGACCCGGATGCCCCCGTTGAGCGCTACCCCCAGGAGCAGCGCCAGACCGTCGATGACCCACTGGCGCAAGAAGCGACGCGCGGCATCATGATGGGCCGTCTCGAGGAGGTGCTGCAAGACACAGTCAACTGGGGCCGCAAAAACTCCCTCTGGCCTTACAACTTCGGCATCTCCTGCTGCTACGTGGAGATGTGTACCGCCTTCACCTCCCCCCACGATGTGGCCCGCTTCGGCGCCGAAGTTATCCGAGCCTCGCCCCGTCAGGCCGATTTCATGGTGATTGCAGGAACCCCCTTCATCAAGATGGCGCCAGTCATCCAGCGCCTGTATGAACAGCTGCTCGAACCCAAGTGGGTGATCTCCATGGGGGCCTGCGCCAACTCCGGCGGCATGTATGACATCTATTCCGTGGTGCAGGGGGTGGACAAGTTCCTGCCGGTCGACGTCTACATTCCGGGCTGCCCGCCCCGTCCCGAAGCCTTTTTACAAGCCCTGATGCTGCTGCAGGACTCCATCGGCAAAGAACGCCGCCCCCTCTCCTGGGTGGTGGGCGATCAGGGGATCTACCGTCCCCAGATGCAGGCCGAAAAAGAGCGCAAGCGCGGCGAACGGATCAATGTGACCAACCTGCGCACGCCGGATGAGATCTGACCATGAAACTGACTCGTGATTTTCCCAGCAATTACGCCATGGCCCAGTGGCAGCCCAGCGACCACAAAGATGCCAAGGTCATTGGCGAACTGTTTGCCCACTTCGGGGCCGAGCACTTCACCGTGCAGACCACGCGCACCGGCGTGCCGGTGGTCTGGCTTCCCCGAGAACTGCTGCAGGATGTGATGGGCTTTTTGCGCATGGTGCCCTCCCCCTTCGTGATGCTGTTTGATCTCAGCGCCACCGATGAGCGGCTGCGCAGCCATCGCGACGGTCTGCCCCAGAGCGATTTCACCGTCTTCTATCACCTCATCTCCATCGACCGTAACGCCGATGTGATGTTGAAAGTGGCGCTGGCCGAAAGTGACCTGCATCTGCCCACCATCACCAACCACTTCCCCAATGCCAATTGGTACGAGCGGGAAGTGTGGGATCTGATGGGCATCACCTTCGATGGCCACCCCCACCTGACCCGAATCATGATGCCCAAGAGCTGGCAGGGACACCCGCTGCGCAAGGATTACCCTGCACGCGCCACCGAATTTGATCCCTTCATGCTCGATGCTGCCAAGCAGGACATGGAGCAGGAAAACCTGCTGTTCAAACCGGAAGAGTGGGGTCTGGCCCGCGGCAACGAGAACGAGGACTACATGTTCCTCAACCTCGGCCCCAACCACCCCTCTGCTCACGGCGCCTTCCGGTTGGTGTTGCAACTCGATGGCGAGGAGATCCGCAACTGCGTGCCCGACATCGGCTACCACCATCGTGGTGCCGAGAAGATGGGCGAGCGCCAGTCCTGGCACAGCTACATCCCCTATACCGACCGGGTCGAGTATCTGGGCGGGGTGATGAACAACCTCCCCTATGTGCTGGCGGTCGAGAAGCTGGCCGGTATCAAGGTGCCGCAGCGGGTCGACATGATCCGGGTGATGATGGCGGAGCTGTTTCGCATCCAGAGCCACCTCTTGTTCCTCGGGACCTATATCCAGGACGTGGGGGCCATGACCCCGGTTTTCTTCACCTTCACCGACCGGCAGAAGATCTACACCATCATCGAAGCAATCACCGGTGCCCGTATGCACCCGGCCTGGTTTCGTATCGGCGGTGTGGCCCACGACTTGCCGAAGGGATGGCAGCGGCTGGTGCAGGACAACCTGTTGAGCTGGTTGCCCAAGCGCTTGATGGATTACGAAAAAGCGGCGATGCGCAACAGCATTCTGCGCGGTCGAACCATAGGCGTCTCTGCCTACACCACCGAGCAGGCGTTGTCCTGGGGCACCACGGGGGCCGGATTGCGCGCCACCGGCCTCAATTTCGACGTGCGCAAGTGGCGCCCCTACTCCGGTTACGATCAGTTCGACTTTGAAGTGCCGGTCGGCAGCAATGGCGATGCCTACGACAGAGCCACCGTGCGGATCGAGGAGATCCGCCAGAGCATGTCGATCATCGAGCAGTGCATGAAGAACATGCCGGAGGGCCCCTTCAAGGCGGATCACCCCCTCACCACCCCGCCGCCCAAAGAGCGCACCCTGCAGCACATCGAGACCCTGATCAACCACTTCCTGCAAGTGTCGTGGGGCCCGGTGATGCCCGCTGCCGAGTCGTTCCAGATGATTGAGGCGACCAAGGGGGTCAACAGTTACTACCTGACCAGCGATGGCTCGACCATGAGCTACCGGACCCGGATCCGCACCCCGAGCTTTGCTCACCTGCAGCAGATCCCCTCGGTGATCAAGGGCAGCATGGTGTCGGACCTCATCGTCTATCTGGGCAGTATCGATTTCGTTATGTCGGATGTGGACCGTTAAGTGATCCGCCCTCTCGGCCATGGCCGGGAATCGGGATCGCCGGACGAGCAGTAAAAGGACAAGCCACCAAAGGTCAAGTCATGAGCCAGCAATGTCAGTGTCACAATAATCAGACCCCACAGGGGCAAGGGGCATGCAGCAGCAAACAGGACGACTTCGTTCTGAGCCAGGCTGAACGCGATGCCATCGAACACGAGAAACACCACTACGAAGATCCCCGCGCCGCCAGCATCGAAGCGCTCAAGATCGTGCAGCAGGCCAGAGGCTGGGTACCCGACGGCGCCATTCACGCCATCGCGGCCGAGCTCGGCATTCCCGCCAGCGACGTGGAGGGGGTTGCCACCTTCTATAGCCAGATCTTCCGCCAGCCGGTGGGACGTCACATCATCCGCGTCTGCGACAGCATGGTCTGCTACATCAATGGCCATGAAGATCTGCTGGCCGGTCTCAAGGAGGTGATCAACCTCGGCCCCGGTCAAACCACCCCGGATGGCCGCTTCACCCTGCTGCCGGTCTGCTGCCTTGGCAACTGCGACAAGGGGCCAGCCATCATGATCGATGACGACACCTATGGCGGCCTCGATCCGGTGACCTTGCTGAAAACGCTGGAGGCTTACCCATGAGCC
>NZ_CAWNZT010000052.1:0-3344 GCF_963878965.1 Aeromonas sp. HMWF015
CCCCCCCCCTTTCTTATCACTTTCAAGACTCGAACCGACACCTTTTATTACTTCAAGCATATCCTTAGCCTTACCATATTTTAGATAAAATACTCTGGTATTTCCTTGGTTCGGTTGTTCTTGGTCAAGCGTAGAAATCATTTTAATCACACGAGAGCGAGCTCTTTCTTCACCACTGACCATGATGGAGTTAGTTCGTTCATCAGCAGCTAATTTTGGCACTCTTAGCTGACTGAAATAGGTATTTTGTGATGATTTATCTTTATATAAGGACTCAATGATACGGATCACCTCTCCAGCAGAGGCGAATTTAAGCCTTATTGTTTCGACATCTTGATTTCTACTCTTATCTAAATGGTTGATTATATTTACTAATCTTGTGACCACAGCAGCACGCCCCGTGATAAGCAGAGCATTAGTTTGATCATGATGAACAACATATCCACCAGAATTATCATTCATCTGACGTAGCACAGACACCAACTCGTTAACTGGGATATTATAAATAGATACAACGCGGGTGACCAGCTCGTCTCCAATTCCTGGGGAATTGTCGTCAACTAATGGGACTGCTGAAGTTGATGCATCTTTCGAGCGTATGACCTTGATAACGCCATTATCCATAGGAACTACTGCAAAACCATAAACCTCAAGTACGCTGAGGAAGAATTGATAGTATTGTTCCTCATTAAGAAGGCCGTAACTGCGTACATTGATATTTCCACGTACAGAGGGCTCGATGATGATTGTTTTTTCTAAATTTTTGCTGACGGTATTTATGAACTCTTGAATGTCTGCATTTTTAAAACCGACAGTGAACTCAGCAGACAGAGATACCTCTGACATTAAGATAGAGCTGGCGCATATAATAGTGAGGATTTTACTAAAGGCATTCATTTTATAGACTCTACTGTGAACTGTGTATAGTAAGGTGGGCAGCGATATGTTGTAGGTACTTTAATATATGAAAAGTTGTAGTTGCTACATCTTGTCAATTCCCTGGAGTGGGACAATCTCTTCAATTCCATTATTACTTATAACAAGCGACTCTGGCATAATTCCTATTATGGTTATCCCGGATCGGGGGATTGAATCACTAATTGAATAGGAATGCTGATTGTGTTTGTAAGAAATAATAGCTATGGAATGGCGAGAATCAACACCCACAAGTCCTCCATGATAAATGATGCTTCTATTAATTATGGGCTTGCTTTTAATTGTATTGGATGTGTTATTAGCATTGAGATTGTAATGACCAAAAATTTCTTCCTTTGATATTACATGCACATCAATTTTTTTATTAAATGGAGTTGGCTCTATATAGTTATATTTAGGCGACCATTTATCGACTTGGTAATTAGATGAAGAAAAAATAAGGAGAGAAAGCCGATAACATTGAGTTGTCATAAGCAATGCCAATATAAACAGCATTATCGAACTAGCGCGTGTAGTTATCTGCACAGTCATGTCTTTAACAATGCTCATTGATATATAACCATTCCATTATTTATTTTCTCTAAAGCCGTAGCCACTGTTTGTTCATGGTTCATGAAAACGTAAGTAATTAATTCTGTACGACTATGCCACCATTGCCACTCTCTTTTTAAGTGAAGATTTGTGAAAATTTATGAATAAACATGAGTGGATGGTATGGATTCTTATTTTATTTGAAAAAATTTTTTTCAAATAAAATCAGTTTACAATTGAGGCCGTGAAGATTCGAATTAAGACGGCATATCATATGTCAAAGGTCAAAATAATAATGGGAGTTCAATAAATGAAATCGAAATGTTTAAAGCTGATTCCACTAGCTATATCGGTAGTGCTATCAGGCAACGTCTATGCTGATGATGCTGTAAAGACACATAAACACCTAAACTCAAAGGCACAAGAAATCAAATCGCTTTATGTCAATAATACGGACTATCCAGATAATGCAATACCGGACGTCCGAACTGGGTATGAACTATATTATCAAGTCGTGGCTAAACGGGAAGATCTGAACCATGTATATTTGCCAGCAAATGGAAAAGATGGTGATGTTCTATATGTAGACCATTCATCATCTGAATTGAGTGCGTTCAACCCCAAACTTTTTATTCACGGTCGCTTGAGTGGTTTTACTGACGGAGTTTATATCGGTTTCTTGCATAGGGCAAAATTTACATATAATTCGAATGAAAGAAGTTGGGTTTTTAATAGCGCTCAAGAAAAGTCAACTGATGACTTTAACACAATACCTGGTGATCCGACATATAACTTTCTTAATTATAAAATCAAAGCCAACAGCAGTGCTAGTCTGATCACCCTTGTGCCCCCAGAAAACGGCACCGGAGTACGAATCATAAGATCAGAAAAGAATGGCGTCGCAATTAGCAGTAATAATGTTCTTGATGCAGTGAGTGATGTAGCGCTCGAAAGTGGAGATGTTATCAAAGCTCAGTGGAACGATAATATCAAAAAATGGGTTCTGACCTCACTTATTCCATCAAGACCTTTACTGGGCGTGATTAGACATTTGGCTGTGGATAATATTACTATCAACACCGGTGTCGACGACACTCCACTGTATAATAACGGACGTATGCAAAAACCGGTTGATATCATTTATAGAGCTAAGTTTAGTGATAGTGATAGTGAAGTAGAACTGAATCCAGAAGAGGAAAAGTATTATCTGAAAGTTAGCATTCTTGGGCGCGAACAGGATCTACTAACTGATTTATATCCAAGATTTAAAATAGATAAGGTTCGGGATAAAAGATACACAAGATCCGGAGCAAAGAGCTCACTGAGGAACAGAAAATCGAATACCACTCGTATATACCTTCGATACGAAGGTACTTCAGATACAGACATTCAAAACGTGCTTAATTTATGCGTTTGGACTAAAGGAGCTCCAGGTACCTTTGATAGTGTTACAACGAATTGTGATCAAGATACGCTACCTGGTAACGTGAGAAATATCAATGTCCAAAGTAGCGCCTATAAAATAGGTTCAAATCTTGAAGTGCAAAAAAAACATCATTTAAAAAAAATCTGCGAAGGATATAGAGACTGTTATAGCCGATTCCGAACAAGAGATAATGAGTCTGCGGATCTAGGCGATGTTTTTGCTAGCGCTTGGACATTTACTCCAACAGCTGGTAGAAGTGATCTCAAATTTCGTCCCATAGATATAGTGAACGAACAAATCCTAGCAGAGGGTTGCATTGATGGTCCTAAGCAAGACGGAATTTGCGGCAACGGTAAATGGGGAGAGATGTATACGACAAACATGCTATTTAAAAATATGTATAAACTAATACTCCGCTACAATGTTAGACAGGGACAAGCTTATCCGAAGG
>NZ_CAWNZT010000053.1:0-1144 GCF_963878965.1 Aeromonas sp. HMWF015
CAAACTCTTCAATTTAAGTTTGGTTGCTTCGAAAAGCGGCTCAATGAATTGCTGAATTAACTGCTGCAACATTAAGTTGCTTTGGTCACTTCATCAGACATTGAAAATCAAAAATTGTTTTTGATGTTCGATGCTGTGAGTGCCCACACAGATTGCTTGATTCAAATTGTTAAAGAGCAACGCAACAGTGTGTTGCTGCGGGAGTGGGATTCTACTCAACCGCCTTCTCGAGTCAAGCCTTATTTTCAAAGGCTTTTCGAGGTTATCGACGAGGTTGTTTGCGTTGCCGCTTGCCCTGTCGATGGAGGCGCATTATAGGGAACAGATTCTTTCTGGCAAGCAGATAATTGCAAAAAGATGGCTTTCACTGTTTGTTCGCTCACAAAGCCACCAATTGGCATATTAAACCGGCGAAATCAGCTCACTGCAGGCACCGCAACAGCAAAATCGTGCAGATTGTCATAGAGAGCATCGGCCAGCGCACTACCCGTTTCGGTCACCGGCTTGCCGGTTCTGACCATGATCTTGTGACCAACCCCGGCATTGATGGCAGCTTTCAGATCAGAGGGCTTGTCACCCACCATATAGGAACGACTCATGTCGATCCCCAGTTCCTGATGCGCCAACAGCAGCATGCCTGGCTCCGGTTTGCGGCAATCACAGGGGGCGCCGTGATCCGGATGATGGGGGCAGAAATAGATGCCATCGAGATCCACATCCCGATCAGCCAGTGACCAATCCATCCATTCAGTCAGATTCATGAAGTCATCTTCACTGAAGTAGCCGCGGGCGATTCCGGACTGGTTAGTGACGACGACCAGCAGATAGCCTTTCTTTTTGAGGAGCTGCAGGGCGTCTATGACTCCGGGCAGAAAATGGAAATCATCGACCTGGCTGACATAGCCAGTGTCTTCATTGATGACACCGTCACGATCCAGAAAAATGGCGGGGTTGCTCACGGAAACTACCTCTATCAATGGTTTTGCCCAGTATCTCACAGGCCATAAATAGCCCCAAAAATAAAAGGGGTGGCCAAAGCCACCCCTTTTCATGTTTGTATATAACGAATCGATTAGGCGATTACGCTAGCTACAACACCGGCACCTACGGTACGGCCACCTTCACGGATAGCGAAACGCAGGCC
>NZ_CAWNZT010000054.1:0-3996 GCF_963878965.1 Aeromonas sp. HMWF015
CGTTGCCGATTGCTCTGCAGCTGTCTACGAAGCTTCTTCCTCAATGTTCCTGGTAGATGTTGCCCTCGGTACTGCCTTCGGCTCTGTGCTTGGCTTTGCTGTCTTCTATGGCCTCTGGTCGTTTCTCTATACCCGCTACCGCTATCCCGTTATGCGCCGCCATATCCAGACCTTCAGAGAATGGCGCCGTGAACTCGAACTTCGAGAGAAGGCGATCGAGGCCAGAGAGAAAGAGGCGGGCATTTGATATGCGTTTACTTAAATCATTTATCCTCTTGCTCCTTATCCTCCCCGTTCTGGCTAGTGCTGCTTATACGACAATGACGCTTGAGGGGGTTAAACAGGCAAATGGCGTTTGGACTGCCTCTGGTGTTATGGATAGCATGGGTTTTGTTCGTACAACCGGCGCTGTAACAGTTTCTGGAACCACTGCATCAACCGCTGTTTCCTTAGCCGTTGAGCGCAATATCGCAAAAAACACGTTTAGGGGAGTTGTTAATAAACTTGGCCCTTACGGTATTGCTGCCGCTGGAGCTTATGAGGTTTATGATTGGTTATCTAATGGTGATGGTACTCAGCCTCAATTAGTTCCTTGTGATCCTACCTCGCCTATTTGGTGTCATCCTGCTGATTCATCTGGTTATGATGACACATATCAGTACGGCACTTACTACGAAGCTTGTAATGGCATGATGAAGTGTAATCGCGGCTCCACTGCTCGGGAGGCTTGCGACAATCTTATTTCCGGTGATGGAGTTAAAATATCTTCCATTACTATCAATCCAAATCGCTGCAATTTGAGTTGGATTCATAACGGCATGCCTAACGGTCATGTTTCTTACGGTAAAAATAGTTGCACCCCTCTTGTTTCTGTTGCTTCTTGTAAATTTGAAATCGATCCTAACAAACCCAAACCTACTCCAATCCCCGGTGATTACTTTAATTCTTATCCTGACCCTAGTTTGCCTGTCATGGCTGATGGTTTTAATAACATTCCATCACTAAGAGATGGCGGAATACCCATTTCCTCTACTAAGTTCAACCCTTATTCCGAATGGCTTGGAGACCCTTATTTTAAGGATGGTCAATGGTGGCGCGATAGGATGGATGTTTCACCTTCTCCTCAACCTGGGCAGCCTAACCGTGTCAGGGTTGATATTGGCCCTGTAAAGATTGAAGGTGCAACCAACCCTGAAACTGTCCCTGATACTGGCCCTGCTGGCGGCTCTGGTGGCGCTCCGCAACCTGAGAAAGAGAAACCCACGTTCTGTGAAGCTAATCCCATGTCTATTGCCTGCGTTGAGCTTGGTCAGCTTGAGGATAAGCCACTAGAAGTTGTCGAGCTTCCGGTTAATGTCACCTATACACCCTGGGGCGCTTCTAATGCTCAATGCCCTGCGCCCACCACGATTCCACTGTGGGGCGGTGACTCTATTAGCGTCACTTACCAGCCTGTTTGCGACTTCGTGACAAAGCTTCGCCCGCTTATTATCGCGCTGGCCTTCTTCATCGCTGGCTTGATTATCACCGGTTACAACTTCAAGAAAGGGGGTGAGTGATGGGAAGCCTTGCCGCTTGGTTACTCTCTATCGCTGGGCCTATTGTTACCCGAGTTTTATTACAGCTCGGAATAGGCATTGTTAGTTACGCTGGAGTTGTTGCAGCGTTTAATCTCCTTATATCCAAATCGCAAGGAATCTATTTCACCTTGCCATCCGATATATTGAAGATATTCGCCATGGGTGGGATTAACGATGGTCTCGGCATTATTGTCGGTTCCATCCTTGCCCGCTTGTCACTTCAAGTTATGAAGAGGTTTCAACTCAAATGATTACATTAATCACAGGTGTTCCTGGCTCTGGCAAAACCCTTTATTGCGTTGACCAGATATTGCGTCCCGAATCTGAGGCGGGTAGGGCACTCTACGTTGATAATATTCCAGATCTTCTTATTCCTCACGAACCAGCACCCGACCCGCTTGATTGGCCTACGTGGGCGCCGGAAGGTGCTCATATTGTCATTGATGAGGTTCAGCGTATTTGGCGGCCCGAGGCAGCAGGTAAAACCCCGCATCCTTCCATAGCCGAATTAGAGGTTCACCGTCATCGCGGTCTTGATTTTACAATCATGACTCAGCACCCAAACCTTATTCACCCTAACGTTCGCCGTCTTGTCGGTCGTCATATTCACATCCGCAGAACGCCGCTCGGCGTTTACGCTTACGAATGGTCAGAATGCAAAACTTCCCCTGATAACGCATGGAAGTCTGCCATTTCAAAAATAAGGTTTTCTCACCCTAAACGCTCATTCGGCCTTTATAAATCTGCCTCTATTCACCAGAAGGTGAAATTCCGTATCCCCAAGGCGCTTATAGTCATGTGCGTGGGCATTCTGCTTATTCCTATGCTTATCTGGGGCGTTATCTCTGTCTTGTCTAGGCCGTTGGCTACTATCGATCCCTCTGGCAATGTCGCCGTGGCCTCGCCGGTTGGCAGCTCCCAGAACTCGGGATCATCGATCTTGCCTGCAGCACCATCCGAAGGGGTAGGGCAGGTTAACCTTGCTGCCCAACAAGCACCGGTGAAAGAGGTCGATATCAGGGAGACCTTCATCCCGAGAGTGCAGGGGGAGCCCAACACGGCACCGGCCTATGACCATCTGCGCAACGTGGTCACAATGCCCGTTGTGGCTGCCTGTATCGCTGATGCTGACCGCTGCATGTGCTACACGCAGCAGATGACCAAGGTAGAGATGAGTGATGGCCAGTGCCGCGAACGTGTGGCCCGTGGCACCTTCGACCCATACCGAGAGCCCGAACCCACCAAGACCGATACCAGGACGCCAGTGCAACAAGTCGAGTCCTGATGTTATCTCTCACCAGATGCCGATAACCCCATTTATCGGCATCTTTTTATTGAATTGTGTTTACATAAATCAAAGGTGCGCTATAATGAATCATGTAAACGGAATTCAAATCAACGGGGTGATCAGATGGCAACTGCAACAGTAAACTTCGACTACAAGTCAGGCATCTTGGAAGGGTACGCAACCCGTACCGGCGCAGACTTCTCTTGGTTCAAGGGCGATACCCGCGTTGATGTGTCTTGCGATGGTACCGACCTTGGCGAACTGCCGGTTCCTGCCGGTGCTACCGCTGTCCAGGTTAAGAAGCTGATCAAGGAGAGCCGCTATGTCTAATCGTGGCGGTGCTCGTGATGGCGCAGGTCGCCCCAAAGGCGAAGAGACCGTGATGGTCAGGGTTCCCAAGGGATGCTTGGAGCAAGTTCGGGCTTTGATTTCTGTATACAAAAACACCGGATCCTTGCCCGTTATCGGGGATCCTCTGCCTGATGGCGATCGCCATACCCAGGTTGACCTTCCTTTGACCGAGCAGGCCAGCGCCGAACTGGCTCCCTCCAAACCTGTCGAACGCCGAAGCAACCCCGCTTCTGATGCGTGGGCTGCCTATGAGTCATCCATTGTTGACCGGCTGGGTTTCGTCGAGCTTAAGGAACGTTTCTTTCGCGTGGCTGATGAGGCCGAGGAGAACGGCTATCACTTCACGTACCTGTTCTTCCTGCAGTTGCTTGAGCGTCTTTGCTCTATGACGGCAGAGGAAGGCTTTATCCCCGCTGAGTGGTGCAATATCCGCTGTCTTCGCGCCTATGTTCTGGACTTCTACAAATCCAATCCCCAATGGCATTGAGTGCCATCCCATGCTGACGCGCGGTCGAAGACCATAGCGCGTATAAGGCGGCCCTCTGCGGCTGATTGTCGTGACGTAGGTGGGCCCGCCGAAACTTCTTTGGAGTGTTGCTGTGAGGCAAGCACAACTCCTTTCCCTGCAAAACCGGCCTTTGAGGCTTTCCGGCACTGAGGGAAGCAAACGCCTCAGCGCATCTCTTGACCATCGAATTATCTTCTCGTCCAGCCCGGGGCGACTGCGCATAATGTCCAGTGTTTATGTTTAGCGCTGCCGGCCTGCTAACCTGCGAA
>NZ_CAWNZT010000055.1:0-1788 GCF_963878965.1 Aeromonas sp. HMWF015
GGCAAGAGCTCCCTGCTCAAGCTGTTGATGCGCCTTGCCAATCCGACTCACGGTTCGATTGTTATGGGTGGCGTTCCGATTGACCAGCTGCCGCTCGCCACACTGCGCAGCCAGTTTGCCTATGTGCCGCAGGAGCCATTCCTGTTTTCCACCACTATCGCCGCCAATATCGCCCTCGGCAAACCCGATGCGAGCCGCGAGGAGGTCGAACGGGTGGCGCGCATTGCCTGTGTCCACGATGATATTGTGCGTTTCCCCAAGGGCTATGAGACCGAGGTGGGGGAGAAAGGGGTGACCCTCTCCGGCGGCCAGAAACAGCGGCTGGCCATTGCCCGTGCCCTGCTGCTGGATGCGCCCATTTTGGTGCTCGATGATGCGCTCTCGGCGGTGGATGCCCACACCGAGCAGCAAATTCTGCACGCTCTCAAAGCCCATCGTCGCACCCTGATCCTGGTCAGCCATCGCATGACGGCGGTGGAGCAGGCCGACGAGATCCTGGTGCTGGAGCAGGGGACCATCAGCGAACGGGGTCATCACGGTGCCCTGATGGCGCACAATGGCTGGTACGCAGATATGGTGCGTTATCAGCGTCTCGAAGAAGCGGTGGAGGAGAGCCTGTGAATCCGACCATTAAACGACTGCTCGCCTACTGCGCCCAGTATCCTCGCTGGCTTATTCAGGCGGGGATCTGTTTGCTGCTTGCCACCGGCGCCGAAGTGGCCGGGCCGCTGCTGATCAAGCTCTTTATCGATGACTATCTGGCGCCTCGCAATATCGTGCTGCCCACCATTGCCCTGATCGCAGCGGGCTATCTGGGTTTGCAGGTGCTGTCGGCGGCGGGTTTCTATTTGCAATCCCTGCGCTTTAACCGTATCGCCCAGGCGGTGGTGCAAACCTTGCGCGAGCAGGTATTTGCTACCGCCATCCGCTTGCCGGCCCGCTACTTTGACAAGCATCGTTCCGGCTCGCTGATTTCCCGCATCACCAACGACACCGAAGCGATCATGAACCTCTATGTGCAGGTGATTGGTTTGCTGGTGCAAAAGGTGGTGCTGCTGTGCGGCATCCTCATCTCCATGGCGCTGCTGGATCTGCGGCTGATGCTGGTCTGCTCGCTGCTGCTGCCCGCCGTGGGCGGGGTGATGTGGCTCTACCAGAAACTGAGCGTGCCGGTGGTGCGAGCGACCCGCAGCCTGCTCTCCGACATCAACAGCCGCCTCAACGAGTCGCTGCAGGGGATGCCGGTGATCCAGGCCATGGTGCAGGAGCGCCACTTTGCCAACGCCTTTGCCGAGGTGAACCAGCAACACTGGTCGGCACGGATCAAGAGCCTCAAGATCAACGGCATTTTGCTGCGTCCGCTCATCGATCTCTTCTACATGATGGTGCTGATTGGTCTGTTGGCGCTGTTTGCCCATGAGGGGGGGAGCCACGCGGGTGCTATTCAGGTAGGGGTGCTCTACGCCTTTATCAGCTATCTGGGCCGGATGATCGAGCCGCTCATCGAGATGACCAACCAGCTTAACCAGTTGCAGCAGGCGATGGTGGCGGGGGAGCGGGTCTTTGCCCTGCTCGATGAAACCCGCGAGAGCACCGAGGGCGAGCTGCACCCGCTGGAAGGGCGGGTCAGTTTCGAGCGGGTGAGCTTCTCCTACGATGGTGAGCAGCAGGTGCTGCGGGAGGTCAGCTTTGCCGCAAAACCGGGCCAGATGCTGGCGCTGGTGGGCCATACCGGCAGCGGCAAGTCCACCATCATCAGCTTGCTGATGGGCTTCTATCCGCTGGATC
>NZ_CAWNZT010000056.1:0-3009 GCF_963878965.1 Aeromonas sp. HMWF015
TGGTGGCGCAATTGCCGCCAGGCTTCGCATTGGCCTGGACGGGACAGTCGTTGCAAGAGCGCCAGTCGGCCGAGCAGGCCCCCCTGCTGATGCTATTGTCGGCGCTGGTGGTCTTCCTGGTGCTGGCGGCACTCTATGAAAGCTGGTCGATCCCGCTCTCGGTGATGATGGTGGTGCCGCTGGGCCTGCTCGGTGCCGTCGCGGCCGTGATGCTGCGCGGCATGCCCAACGACGTCTTCTTCAAGGTGGGCATGATCACCATCATCGGTCTGTCGGCCAAGAACGCCATCCTCATCGTGGAGTTTGCGCGCCAGTTGCACAGCGAAGGGCGCTCACTGCTTGATGCGGCTGTCACTGCTGCCCGCCTGCGCCTGCGCCCCATTCTGATGACGTCGCTGGCCTTCACCCTCGGGGTGGTGCTCTTGATGCTCGCCAGTGGCGCCAGCGCGGAGACCCAGCACGCCATCGGCACCGGCGTGTTTGGCGGCATGATCAGCGGCACCCTGCTGGCCATCTTCTTCGTGCCGGTCTTCTTCGTCTTCGTCATCGGCACCCAGGCGCGCATTCAGGCCTGGCAGGCACGGCGAGCATCCAACTGCATTCATCCGGATCGATGACCACAGATACACAGGCGGCCGGATAGTCCCTCAGCACATCACCAAAAGAAAAAGCCCAACCTGCTAAACAGGTTGGGCTTGGTATGTGGCGGAGAGACAGCCCGCCACAAAACCGTCCAATGCAATTCGCAATCCTACAAATAATATAGCATCATCAAACACTTAAAACAAAACCCCGTCCAACCCCCTTCAATGACATGCCACCACACCCCATATGAAATGGCATACTGGATGGCATACTGTTTTCAACAAGAGGAGGCATCATGGCAACACTCACTGACACTAAGGCCCGCAACCTGAAGCCTGAAGACAAACCACTACCCCATGGTGGGATCACGGGCCTGGCGCTTCATCCATCAACAATAAAAGGAAAGGGCAAATGGGTGTTACGATATGTCAGTCCCATTACCGGCAAACGCCGCAATGCAGGCTTGGGTTCCTACCCGGAAGTCTCGGTTGCAGATGCAGGTAACCAGGCTCGTCTGATGCGTGAGCAACTGTCCAAAGGGCTAGACCCCTTGGATATGAAGAAAGCAGAAGCTACTAAACCAGCGATACCCACTGTCGAAATTGCAGCTCGCCAGGTTCACCAACAGCTACTCCCTGGCTGGCGCAATCCCAAACACGGTAAGCAGTGGATCTCCACCCTGGAGCAATACGCCTTCCCTGTTATCGGACAACAGCCTATTGATTCAATTACTCCAGCCCTGATTGCACGTGTACTACAGCCTATCTGGTTAACGATCCCGGAAACCGCAACCAGAGTGAAACAGCGGCTGCATGCCGTCATGGCTTGGGCTTGGGCTCATGGGTTTTGCCCTGCCAATCCAGTCGATGTGGTAGATAAGCTCCTGCCGCAACAACCTAGCAAAGCAATTAGAACCCAGCATCAGCCAGCCATGGACTGGCGTCTTCTTCCTGCGTTCTACCAGGAAAATTTGGCCAACTCGGCAAGAGTTGATGTTAGCCATGCCTTACTCTCATTTGTGATATTGACAGCCTGTCGCTCTGGAGAAGCGAGGAATATGCGCTGGGAAGAACTCGATCTAAATGCAGCCATCTGGACCATTCCTGCGGATAGGATGAAGACGCAAGTAACACAACGAGTCCCGTTATCTCTTCAAGCCATCTCCGTTCTGGAAAAAGTACAAGGGTTACACAATGAATGGGTATTCCCCTCTCCTCGGAAACAGGTCCCACTCACTGACATGGCGATGACCAGCTTACTCAGGCGTTTGGATGCCCAAAGCACAACCCCAGGGCGCACCGCAACAGCCCATGGCTTTCGTTCGAGCTTTCGGGATTGGTGCAGTGAACAGGGCTATGCACGGGATCTCGCTGAACGTGCGTTAGCTCACACAGTGCAGAACAAGGTAGAAGCTGCATACCACCGTACAGACTTGCTGGATCAGCGACGCCCGATGATGGATGCTTGGGCTGAGTTTGTTGTTGGTAATTCGCCAACTAAATAAGAAGGAAGCGGCCTTGGTGGGCCGCTTCCTTCCATGTTCTTTTTTAGCTTTTCTTAGCCGTTGTGGGCATTTTGCCAAACCAGTGCTCAGAGAGTTTCTGAGCCTGCTTTACTTCCGGTTTGGTCATCGTGGCCTCGAGTTCATCACGGGCCTGAACGGCTTCAGGCATCCCTTCTGTCGCAGCCAGTGACAACCAGGCATAGGCATGCACCCGATTGCGCGGGGCCCCCAAGCCTTCCTCTCGTAGCGTTCCCATTCGGTATTGGGCCTGGCGGTCACCTTGCTGGGCTGCCAAGCGGTACTGCTTGAGCGCCAGTGCGTAATCCTCTTTGCCACCTTGTCCCAGACGTAACATTTCACCATAGGTGTACTGCGCGGCAATGTGTCCATGTTCGGCAGCCTTGGCATAACTGGCCCTAGCCCGCTCCAGTTCACCTTGCTTATGCTGCAGCTCCGCCAACTCGAACAATGCTTGGGTTACGCCGCCGTCAGCTGCCTTCTCTAACCAATAGACCTGCTGCTTCTGCTCTACCTGCTGCAAACTCAGTTGGTACTCTGCTTCATGGGAGCCGTGTCCAGCAGCCAGCTCCAGCCAGTAACGACCTAGGGCGGGGTCTGTGGGGAGCTGCTCCCCAGCCAGATAAGCCTTGCCATGCCAGAGTTCGGCTTCGGCAGAGCCAGCTGTAGCGGCTCGCTGATAGGCTGTGAACGCATAGGTGGGAGCGGCCTGCTTAGCTTGCTGTAGTAAAGCATCCGGCTGCTGCTGAGCCGCAGCCTTGTCGTTCCAGCGCTGGGCGAGGTCTGGTCGTTTGACAACCCCTTTACCTTGCGCATATCGCTCACCCAGTAGGTACTGGGCATCACGGTTACCCAGCTCTGCGGACAGTTCAAGCCACTTGATGGCGTCCATATCTGCCCCC
>NZ_CAWNZT010000057.1:0-10061 GCF_963878965.1 Aeromonas sp. HMWF015
ATGAAAGAGAACACCGATATCGCCAAGGGTCGCATCATGGATGCCGACTTTGCCACCGAAAGCACCAACATGACCAAGAACCAGATGTTGATGCAAGCTGGCATGTCTGTACTGACCAAGTCCAACGAAATGACTGGCATGGTCACCGGGCTGTTGCGTTAATAGATGATGGGCTGCCACCGCGACAGGTGGCAGCCTGTTTTATCGTTAGCCTGCCGGTTGGAAAGGCGAGAGCTGGTTTTTCCAACATGCAGGTGTTGCAGTATTTTTTCAGGAGCTGATATATGCAGGTCGATCCCGCCTCTGTTGCGATGCAAATGGTGGCCAATGAACGCAAAAATATGGACCAGTTGCTCAAGGGGCAGATGGCCACGGTCAAAGCGCAGCAAAGTTCACTGGCTTCTATCGACTCAAAGCTATCCAGCTTCCAAACTCTGCTGAAGGATTTGAACAAGCCTGCGTCACTGCAAGCACAGAAAGCCAGCCTATCTCAGGAAGGCATCATGACAGTGACCAGCAATGGCAAGGCGACCCCAGGGCAATATAACTTTCAGGTCAATCAACTCGCACAAGCCCATCAGTTCGGGGTTCAACTAGCGGATGAAAAGGCACCATTGCCAACCACTGGAAAAGTGTCGTTTACCATAGGCGGCAAGGCGTTTGCTATCGATTTGGCGACCTTGCTCGCGGGGTCGACAGCCCAGAGTCTGGTCTCTGCTATCAATGATTCGGCGGATAATCCGGGGGTCAAGGCTAGCCTGATCCGCTCGGATGGCAAGGTGAACCTGGTGCTGACCAGTAAAGATAGCGGGGCTGCCAAGGTGTTTACTCCTGTCTATGATGGCGACCCAGCGTCAGATTTTGGCAAGGCTTTTCTCGCCGGAAAGGTGATCACTCCGGGTCAGGACTCCATCATCAAGATGGGGGTTGGTACTAATGCGCTGGAGATCAAGTCGCCGACCAACAAGATTGAAAATGTGGTGGAAGGGTTAACGCTGGATCTCACCAAGGTGCAAAAGCCAACCGATGGTCCGATGCAGGTGACGGTGGGTTATGACAATGAAGCCGTCACCGGCTCCTTGAAAAAGTTTGTTGATAGTTACAACGAACTGCTGGAACAGTTGAACAAGGAGACATCCACCGACCCCAAGAAAAAAGGGGTGTTGGCCTCAGATACGACGGTTCGTAGCCTGAAAGGAACACTTGCCAATGCGGTGCGAAACCTGCCAGCTGGGATGACCTTGAGTCAGCTTGGTATCAAGACCGAAAAGTCAGGCAAGCTGGTCTTCAGCGAGACGGATTTCAAGAAGTCCATCGAGAAGGAGCCCGAGCTGTTGGGTAAGGCTCTGATGGGGGATGACGGTTTGCTCAAGCGGATGAGCAAAGTGATCGATCCTTTCTCCAAGACCAATGGTGTGATGGCCACCCACAAGAGCACGCTGGAAGCCAATCAAAAGCGACTTGATGGTAAAATGGAGGCATTGGATAAACGCATGGAGTCTGTTTACAAGCGTTATCTCAATCAATTCAATACTATGAATCAGATGACTCAGACCATGGAATCGTTTAGCAATTCCTTGGCCTGGGCGTCTAAATCTTGAATCATCAACAGCGAGTGACCCATGTTTGAATCCGAAGATGGCTACGATGCCTATCGATTTGCTGCCACAGAAGCAAAGGCCGCGAGTGCCGATCCATATCAGTTGGTGCTGATGTTGATGGATGGCTTGCTTGACGAGATAGCCAGAGCAGAGGGGCATATCTTGGCGAAACAGTTTGAGCGTAAAGGGTTGGCCATCAACAAGTGTCTGCAGATCCTGGGTGGGCTGGATAGCGCTCTCGACATGGATAAAGGCGGAGATCTGGCAGTTAACCTGCATCGTCTTTATGACTACTGCGGTCAGAAACTGTTCGAAACCAGCGTATCCAACAGTGTTGAGGGATTTGCCGAAGTGCGCAAAATCCTGCAAGAGCTGAAAGAGGGTTGGGAAGCAATGGCGCGTCATCCTCGTTAATACGGAAGCTTTGCTTCCTTTCCCAGAGCAATAACCCTCCATCAAGACCTTGAAATTTAATAAATATAGACCTGGCCCACTCTTTGCTTGTGGGCTGGTTCATCCTTTTTGGGGGCTTGCCATGTCAGTGATTAATCCCGCTTTGTGTGAGGCGGATGTGCAGACTCGCCAGCGTCAGCTATTGGGGTTGGGTTCGCTGTTGCTGCAACAAGCGCAAGCTGGGCAGTGGGACGCCGTCCGCTTGACCGATAGTCGTTTCGCACAATTTGTCTCTCATGTGAGCAAAAACACCGAACTGTGGACGATATTGCGACCGGCGATTGAGCAGGTGCAAGTGCAGTATCAACAGGCTTTTCATCTATGCGAACAGGAGACCGCAATTTGTAAACAGGAGTGGCAACAACTGTCTGCCATTCGTGAAGGGTTGACGGCATATGGTGAGATACAGCAATGGGATTGATTCAATTTAGCGGTTTTGATGCGGTGAATTCGCCGGATGTCACGGCCTTGAACCGTTTGTCCGGCCAAGCCGGCAGTGAAGGGGAGTTATATCAACCGCTGGATGAGGTGGTTGACCCTCTGGTTGCATTGCCCTTGCCCGAGTTGATTGCCAGTGATGTTGCGGTAGACGAAACAGAGAGCGAACAATCAGGAGCGGAAGGCGACCCGGCTGAACAGCTGCAAGCGTTTACCAATGTGCCTCCTCTCTTTGTCAGAGTGAGTGATGCCGATCTGGATGGTTTTCGTGTAAGCCGTACTTTTGCCCGAGCTGAAGGTAGCACCGGTGGCTTGCAGGTGGTGGATAACAAATTGCCGCCCTCTCTTCGTGCCTTGATGGGGAATGCGACCACGCTGCCCGAGCAAGAGGTGATGCCGCGTCGTGAGACGGTTTCTGCCGCTGCGGAACAGGCGCTCTCTACCTTGCTTGCCAAATCAAATGGGCAAACCGGTGTATTGCCCGGCCGCTTCACCTTGCCGGTTATGGCTGCCGGTTTCGATGCTGGAAATGTGCCTGATACCGCAGTGGTAGAAAACAGGCTGCCAGATGCTCGCCAGCTGGCAGTTGGCCAACTCGCTGCTGTACCGCCGCGTCCTGCCGACTATCAGTGGGCTCCTGTCCGGCTGTCAGACAACCAGAGCCAATGGGGACAGCAGCTGGTTAACCTGCTTCAGGACAAGGTTGAACTGCAGGTCAATCAACAGGTGAAACAGGCTCATATCCGGCTGGACCCGCCAGAGCTGGGGCGACTGGAGTTGACCGTCAAGCTCGATGGTGACCGGCTTAATGTCCAGTTGAACGTGACCAATCCGGCGGTGCGCGATGCGATGATCCAGTCGATGGAGCGCTTGCGGATGAGCCTGGCTCCCCATCATGCCGGCGGCGTTGAGGTCAATGTGGGGCAAGGCGGTGAACAGGGACAGCATGAGCGGTGGCAACAGGAGAAGATCCTGGCTGGCCGTCGCCAGTGGCAGGATGATCCGGACTCCCAATGGGATACGGTGCACGACTGGCTCAATACTCTGGTCTGATTTTTAACCCGTAACAGTGAGAGTGGTTTTACATTATGCGGCGTGTCATGAAGTGGTTGATGATATTCGTCATGGCTCTGTGTCTGTTGGCCATACTGGCCTATGGCGCATGGCTTAAACGCGATGTGGTCGAAGTCTGGCTCGGATTGGCAGAGCCAAAGCCAGAGCTGAGCAGCACTCCGCTGTTCAAGCCGATGGAGCGCTTTGTCATCAGTCTGGAGGGGGGGGAACAGTCCCATTATCTGGTGCTGGAGCTGGCACTGGTGACCTACAACCCGGCGCAGGTTGCCAAGCTGGATGAACTGACGCCACTGATCCGCAATGCCATGGTGCAGTATTTCAGTCACCGCTCCCATGACGACGTAAAAGTCGAACTACAGAATATTTCCAAGTTGCAGGTCTCTCTGCGCGACAAGCTGGTCACTACGGTACAGGGATATGGCTACAAGCCCTATCTTGATGAAGTGCTGATCACCAAGGTGCTGGTACAGTAGCCACGATATGACTGATTCCGTTTGGGATGCTCAACAAGAGTTTGCCGATACTCCGCAACTTCCTCGCACGGGAGAACCCGCAATTCTTGCTCGCTATCTACCCTTGGTGAAGCGAGCCGCCAGTCATCTGCGCAGCCAAGTCAGCGCCTGTTTTGATCAGGAGGACATGGAGCAGGTAGGAATGATGGGATTGCTGGAGGCGTGGCGCCGTTATGGCAGTGAGCCCGATGCCCAGTTTGAAAGTTATGCCTTCAAACGGATTCGTGGCGCCATGCTCGATGAGTTGCGCCGTCTGGACTGGCGACCCCGCCAACTGCGACAGCAGGTACACGGCCATAATCAGGCGCAGCGTGAACTGCACAATCGTTTGGGGCGCCCCCCCTCAGAGCAAGAACTTGCTACTGCGCTCGACTGTTCGGTGGATGAGGTGCGTCAGTTGTCCTACGCCAGCCAGGCTGAAGCGCTGCAGAGTCTGGAAGAGTGGCTGGAGAATGGCGGTAAAGCCCCGACCACCGAATCTGATGATGTCGATATGGCGATGACCATCAGCAAGGTGTTGGCCACTCTGGATAAACGCGAGCAGTTAATGCTTTCCCTCTATTACCAGCAAGAGCTCAACATGAAAGAGATCGCGCTGGTGCTGGGATTAACCGAATCCCGGGTTTGTCAGTTGCACAAGCAATGTGTACTTCAGCTAAAGCAGCGATTGGTCGACTCCATATAGTAGTGCTTCACCTTTACTGGTGACCCTTCTTGTATCGTGCGGGAACATTCATGCAAAAACAGATTGGCATCGGCGTCATATTAGTGTGCGTGCTGGGTGGCTTCATGATGGCCGGGGGAAACCTCGCAGCCTTGTGGCAGCCAGCCGAGCTCATCATCATCATCGGCGCAGCGGTAGGCTCCATGTTTCTGGGCAACTCGAAAGAGGTGATGCATGAAATGTGGCGGCAGATAAAGATGTGCTTCAAAGCGAATAAAGAAGAGAAAGAGGTCTATCGTGAGCTGTTGACTCTGATGCATCAACTGCTTGAAGAGACACGCAACAAGGGGATGAAGGCGCTCGACGAGCATATTGAAAATCCCCAGCAGAGCTCGGTTTTCTTGATGTATCCCCAGATTTCGGAAGATCCCCAACTGCTTGGTTTCATTATCGATAACCTGCGTCTGCTCGGAATGGGCAAGATCACACCCCATGAACTGGATACCGTGCTGGAGCAGGAGATCATGGCCATTGAAGAGGACATGCTCAAGCCTGCTCATGCCTTGCACAAAACCGGTGAGGCCTGCCCGGGCTTTGGCATTCTTGCTGCGGTGATGGGGATCATTATCACCATGCAGCAACTGGACGGCCCCCTGAGTAATATCGGTGTCCATGTGGCGGCCGCTTTGGTGGGAACCTTTATCGGTATTTTCCTCTGCTACTGCTTGCTGGAGCCAATCAGCAATGCCATGGAAGAGATGGTCAAGCGCCGTATCGGCCTGTTGATGTGCATCAAGTCGATCCTGATTGCCCAGCTGCGTGGCAAGACACCGCTGCTTGCCGTCGATTCGGGTCGCAAGATCCTGGAGCCTGAAGTCAAACCAAGCTTCCTTGAACTGGAAGATTGGGTGACCAACAGGGCGATGTAATGCGTAACCACGAACAGATTATCGTCAAGCGCCAGCAGCGTCGTAACAGCGGTCCCAAAGGGGGAGGCGCCTGGAAGGTGGCATTTGCCGACTTCACGTTGGCCATGATGGCGTTCTTCATGGTGCTCTGGATCCTGGCTGTGTCCAATCAGGAGGAGCGGGAAGTCGTTGCCAGCCGCCTGCGGGACTACAGCATCATGGACAGTGAGGCCAACCCGTTTGATATTCGCAACAGCCCCTATCCTGTCGATCTCGGTGGCAATCCCTCCGTGATCGATGAGTTGAACCCCAAGTTCGATCAGCAGGGTCAGCTGATGCCAAAGCATATGGACCGTAATCAGAGCATTTTTTCTGACGGTCCGGGCGGTGGATATGAAAAGCTGTTGATAGGCAAGCTTGAAGGTGAAGCCCAGATGAAGCAGCTGGCCAGCTTTATCGACCATCTTGCTGAGCAGATGCAGGCGAAGAATAACCTCGAGATTCAAATTGTTCCCCAAGGATTGCAGATCCTGATCCGTGATGACGCGGATCGGGAAATGTATAGCCGCGGCAGTGCCCGTATTAGCCCTTTCTTTCGCCATATGTTGATGGCGCTGGCCCCCATATTCCAGCGTATCGAGAATCGGGTCATGATTTCTGGCCATACCGACAGTACACCGTTTGCGGGTGACAACTACACCAACTGGGAACTCTCGTCAGACCGCGCCATGATGGCAAGGCGGGTATTGCTAGCGGGCGGCATGCCGTCTGATCGGGTCGCGCAGGTGGTCTCTATGGCTGATACCATGCTGGAAGATACCCGGAATCCACAAAGCAGCCGTAATCGGCGCATTGAATTGCTGGTCATGACAACTCAGGCAGAAACCAATCTGGAGCAACTTTTCAGCTCCCAAACGCAAGCGGCAGCCACCCATGCCAAGGAGATGATTTCCCATGGACGACCCTGAGATCGAGTTTCCGCTGCATTCCTCGCACAATGATCCACGCAGAAAGGTACCTCGCTGGTATTTGCACGATGGAACAACGCCTTTCGAGTCACAGAGTTGCGGGATTGCGGCCAGATTGCTGATTTCCGGATTGCTGTTTGACAAGAGTATCGGCCGCGCAGTGATCAAAGATATTGGCCCGGGCGGGGTCGGTTTCCTTGCTCCGGCTCGATTTGAATTACCCGAAACGGTGACGCTCTCCCTGTTGCCGCGAATTGCGCTGGATTGCAACATCACTCATCGTCGCGCCATTGGCCGGCAGCTCTGCTTTTACGGGGCTCGCTGGTCATATCCGGAAGAGGTTGATTTGGCTCCGGTACTGAGCCATTGGCGCCACTGTTTCATGGCGCCGCAATCAGCGGCCGCTTCTGCTGAATCCCAAGAGGATCAGGCAAGCGTTCCAGCCTGATCTCGCCTCGACTCATATCAAGCCCCCTGGCAGCTTTCAGCAACAGGGGATCATGCAGACTGTCCAGTGAGACCGCTTTGACAATGAAGGTCGCCCCTGTCTTCCGGTTGGCGGTGGGGGCCTTGCCCTTGCTATAGACGATCGGGCAATTGGTTATCCCTTGCGCGGTAGGGAGTTGCCAGGCTGGATTCCAGCGGCTGGCGTCATTCATTGATACTCCCTTCGCTTGAGCCCACGCAGGCAGTGAGCAGCCATCAGGATGACGGAATATTTGCAAGTCAGTGCCGCTGTCCCATGGTGGAAGCTGAAACTGATAGCTGTCAGCCATATCAAGTAGTCTTGCCAGCGCGACAAAGCGTGCGACATAAAAACGTGTTTCAGTCGGAAGCTCCAGTTCCCATATATTACGTGTCCCCGCTTTTAAAACCGCATTGAGTACCCGCCCTTCTCCTGCATTATAGGCGGCCAAGGCAAGCAGCCAGTCATTGCCAAAGAAGCGATACAGCCATGCCAAATAGGAGAGTGCTGCCTCTGTTGCCAATGGCAGTGAATAGCGTCCATCAAATTCGCTGGTGATGGGAATGGCAAATCGGGTGGCGGTATCTGGCATCAGTTGCCAAGGGCCTGCGGCGCCAGCAGCAGAGACCACATCCAATCGGTAACTGCTTTCCAGTAAAGGGACAAAGGCAAGCAGAGGCGGTAGTTTGCGTTCGTGAACCTGTTCCGCGACCCAGCGAATAACGGGCTGTGTCTCCGCAAGACGTTGTTGAAGATATGGGCGCTGCTTCAGCAAGAATTGCTGCTGCTGGCTGACCAAGTCGACCCCTTTACCCTGAATTGGGACAGGGAAACCAGCTTGCCACTGATAATTGTGATAAGCATGGCAAGATGTTGATATCATTAACATCCCGCTCATTAGCAAAAAAACGAGCCGGGTCATGGGGTAATTGTTGAGCAAGGATCGCGCAATAATAAAAACATGATATATCTCAACAGTTTTTTGAATTTAAGGTCGTCTGATCATGTGTAATCCAGGACGTAGCAAGCATGATAACACGAGTAAAAAAGAGCCCAAATTCGGGTAAAGCGATTCAGAAGTTTTTGCTGTATCTGATACTCGCCAATTTCATTCTGATGGGCTTGTACATTGGTTACGCTCAAGAGCTGACATTTGCCACCAATATTCTGCTGACATCCCTGCTGATTATTTACAATCTGTTGCTTTGTCAGTTGGTGTCTCTGCGTGCTCGCCGTTCGAAAGATGGTTACATCATCTATCCAGTGATATGTGTCAGTATTTTGCTCTGTGCCGTGGTATTGTTCCGTTTCATCATATCGCCCAGATAGTGATCGCTCACCGACTTACTGCTTATTAATCACTTTCTGTTTTTTCAGCAATAACTCTTGGAAAATCAACCGACTCAATCCGCAGCATGCAATTGCTGCGTCAATATGTTCCCTCTGTCCCATCTCCTTGCTTGAAAAGCCCCCTGCACGTCCTTAAACTTCAAGGTGGGGAAAAGTGGATCAAAGTGGTTTTTAGAGGGGCAATCTGCCTGCTCACTCACCTTCAGGGACTGCAATTTGTTGCGTGGCGCTCATGCCATCAGCCTGGACAGTAAAGGGCGGCTGGCAATTCCGACCAAATTCCGTGATTGGCTGCGCGATGAAAGCGACGGCCAGCTGGTCTGCACCATCGATATTGCCCATCCCTGTCTGCTGCTTTATCCCCTGAATGAATGGGAAGAGGTCGAGCGCAAGCTCAAGACTCTCTCCAGCATGAATCCGCAAGAGCGCCGTTTGCAGCGACTGCTGCTGGGACATGCAACCGAGTGCGAGCTGGATGGCAATGGCCGTCTGCTGCTCAGTCAGCCACTGCGCAACCATGCGGGGCTGGACAAGAAAATCATGCTGGTGGGCCAGCTCAACAAGTTTGAGTTGTGGGATGAAGCCCGCTGGCAACAACAGGTCAATGACGACATCTTGGGTCTGCCCGGGGACGATTGGGCAAGCTCACCACGACTACAGGATTTCTCTTTATAAATGACCCAAGCCGCTGAACACATCACAGTGCTGCTGCACGAAGCCGTTGAAGGTCTGGCCATCAAGCCGGACGGTGTCTACGTCGACGGTACTTTTGGCCGTGGTGGTCATTCTCGTCTGATCCTGCAGCACCTTGGCCCCAATGGCCGCCTGATCGCTATCGACCGCGATCCCCAGGCGATCGCCGAGGCCGCCAAGATCCAGGATCCCCGTTTCGAAATCGTGCACGGCCCCTTCTCCGGCATCGCCTCCTATCTGGATGAGCGCGGTTTGCTGGGCAAGGTGGATGGCTTCCTGCTGGATCTGGGGGTCTCTTCACCCCAGTTGGATGATGCCGAGCGCGGCTTCAGCTTTATGAAAGATGGTCCGCTCGATATGCGGATGGACCCCACCTCCGGCCAGAGTGCCGCCGAGTGGCTGGCCAAGGCCGATGTGGATGACATCGCCTGGGTGCTGAAGACCTTCGGTGAGGAGCGTTTTGCCAAGAAGATCGCCCGTGCCATCGTGCATGACCGTGTGACCGAGCCTTATGTGCGTACCCGTCAACTGGCGGAGATGATTGCCCGGGTCAATCCGAGCAAGGAGAAGGGCAAGCATGCGGCAACCCGCAGTTTCCAGGCCATTCGCATCTATATCAACAGCGAGCTGGACGAGATCGAAACCGCGCTCAACGGTGCACTGGAAGTGCTGGCACCACATGGCCGTCTGTCAGTGATTAGCTTCCATTCGCTGGAAGACCGATTGGTAAAGCATTTCATCCGCAAGCACGAGAAGGGGCCGGAAGTGCCTTACGGCATTCCGTTGACCGAGGCCCAGCTGGCTGGCGGTCGCAAATTGAAGTCGGTCGGCAAGGCACTCAAGCCTTCTGATCATGAAGTATCTGAAAACAGCCGGTCACGCAGCTCGGTGCTGCGGGTTGCCGAACGGTTGGCGGAGTAAGCGATGAGCGAAG
>NZ_CAWNZT010000058.1:0-6943 GCF_963878965.1 Aeromonas sp. HMWF015
GGTTCAACCTGATCGGTATAGCGCAGGAAAATGGCCCTGAGCTGACGGGAGATATCCTTGTACACCGCCATTCGCCCAGGGATCAGTACCAGCGGCGGGCAGAGTTTTTTCGCCAGTGCGCTCGGCATGGCGGAGCGCACCCCGAACCGGCGCGCCACATAGTTGCAGGTCGAGATGACACCGCGCCGCTCGGAGGCCCCACCGATGGCGAGCGGCACCTCCCGCAACGCCGGATTGTCCCGCATCTCCACCGCGGCAAAAAAACAGTCCATGTCGATATGGATGATCTTGCGCATACCACTGTATAAATAAACAGACATGGCATCATCTTACCCCAAGGATAACCGCAGCTCTATCTCTCTCGTTGCGGCTAAAATAGTAGACTCCAAGGAGACCTTTACTACCACAATGACAAGGAGCGTTCGGGATGAAATATCTTTGGTTGGGACTCTGTTTGCTACCGTTGACCGGCATCGGCAAGAACAACCCGACGGCAGAGTGCCGCTGGCTGTACGACAGGATTGAGATACTGGAACAGGCCATCAAGAAGGGGGACACACTCGGCACAGAGCAAGAGTTGTCACGCTGGCGTGAAGAGTTTCGCAAGAAGAAGTGCAAACAGTACGATTACTGAGCCGGACAAGATGGCGTGACCGACAACGGCAGATAACAAGCGGGCCCCGATCAAGATGACCGGGGCCCGTTTTTCAAAGCATGGCCAGCTTGATTCTGCAGCAGAGTGCGCTCAAGGCAGCACCATAGGGCCAGCCACGGCGGTAGCCACGTCATCCCCGCGCAGCACCCGAACCAGTTCAAGCGCAAACTCGATGGCACTGCCCGGCCCCTGACTGGTGATAAGGCGATGAGCCTCATCTCTGACGACCCGCTCATGTGACAGCTGCAATGTCGGTAGTCGGGACTGAAAGCCGGGATGACTGGTGACGATGGCATCACCCAGCAGAGCGTGATGTTGCAACACCACCACAGGGGCGGCGCAGATGGCAGCGCGCCAGCGACCAAGAGCGGCCTGCTCTTTGAGCAGATCGATGGCCAGCGGGGTATCGCGGATCACTTCGCTGCCGGGCAGACCACCGGGTACCACGATGGCTTCAAAGTCCCGACGGGTCAGCTCGTCGATAAGACAATCGGCAACCAGCTGTACCCCGCGCGATGCCTTCACCTGCCGGGATCCGGCTGGGCAGCAAGAGGCCAGCACCACCTCGATACTGGCGCGCACCAGGGTATCGACAATCGCGACCGTCTCTATCTCTTCCGACCCGGGGGCCACCAGCACCAGTACACTCACGTTCGCCTCCTTGCTGCTTGCTCTGCCATGTAAAAGGTCAGACGGCCTGACTCTTCTCTTTGATCGCCTGATAGAGACCCTGATTGACCGGTACGGCAATGCCATGCCGGGCAGCCTTGGCCAACAGGAAGCCGGTGATGGCCTCAATCTCGGTCTCGCGTCCCAGCTCCATATCCTGATGCATGGAGGAGTAATTGTCAGCGGTCAGTTCCACCACTGTCATCACCCGGCGTTGCAACTCCTCTGCCGTGGTTGCAATCCCTTCGGCGCACATCACATCCGCCACTTCCACGCAGATCTGCTGCAGGGCATCGGCAAAACGGGGGCCAGCCAGCTCGCCATTTTTCAGCTTGTAGAGGGCCGTCAGGGGATTTATAGCACAGTTGATGGCCAGCTTTTGCCACTGGCGCACCAATACCTGCTCATCCCAGCCAGCCTGGCCCAGTGCCAGCGCCAGCTCATCCGCGAGCGCGGCGTGGGCCTTGGCTGCGTCGTTGATCGGGCCAAGCCAGGTTTCACCCTTGCCAGTATGACGGAAGACAAAATGGCCGCACTGCATGGCGCCATGGCTGGTGACACCGGCAATCACCGGATTGTGCGGGAACATCTCGACCACCTGCTCGGCAATGCCCATCCCGTTGTGCAGCAGCACGATCGGCACGCCGGCATCCAGATTGCCCACTAGCGGCGTCAGTGCGGCAATCACCTGACTGGCCTTGGTCATCACCAGCAGACGCTGGATCTTGCCGGGTTTGCTGACAAACCCGCGCTCGATATTGAGCAGCTGGACATGCCCCTCCAGCGAGGTGAAATCGATCCCCGGATGGAGCGTGGACTTATGATGTTCACGCAACAAGACACGGGTAGATTGACCACTCTGGGTCAGCAGGGAGGCAAAAACGCCGCCGAGGGCGCCACAACCCAACAGTGACCACTTAGGAGTAACGGGTGGAATAACGGGCTGTCGGGAATTTTTTAATCCGCTTGGCATGGTGTGACTCTGTCAGGGTAAGGGTTGCAATCCTCTCAACCTGTTACCGGGGATAAGTGAAGATGTCGCTGGTGGACACTAACGGGTCCACCCGTCCTGTGCGCAGGGGATTCTAGCAGAGCAACCCCATCAAAATCAGCAAATTTGCCCGTTTTCTGGTAGATTTGCCCCCCGATAACGCAACATGAGGAGCTCCGGCTATGCCGTCATTCGATATTGTCTCTGAAGTCAAAATGAACGAGGTGTTGAACGCAGTCGACAACGCCAATCGTGAACTGGCCACCCGTTTCGATTTTCGTGGGGTAGAAGCCAGCTTCGAGTTGAACAAGGAAGAGGTAAAACTGGAAGCCGATGCCGATTTCCAGCTCAAGCAGATGGTCGAAATTCTGCGCGGTGCCCTGCTCAAGCGCAACATCGAAAACAGCTCCATGGAAGTAGGTGACTCCGTTCACTCCGGCAAACGCTTCCACCTGACCGTCAAGTTCAAACAGGGGATCGAGAAAGAGATCGCCAAGAAGCTGGTCAAGCTGATCAAGGACTCCAAGATCAAGGTACAGGTCGCCATCCAGGGTGATGAAGTACGTGTCACCGGCAAGAAGCGTGACGATCTGCAAGAGACCATGGCACTGGTCCGTGGCGCCGAACTGGGTCAACCGATGCAGTTCCAGAACTTCCGCGACTGATTTATCCACTCAGCCGTGGCGCACTTGATGACTCGCGCCACGCTATCTACATCGCGGCCATAAAAAAACCGGAGCAGATGCTCCGGTTCTTTGTACCCCAAGTTTTATTAGAACTTGTAGGTAACAGAGAAGTAGTGGCTGAAGCCGGTGCTCTTCCAAGGAGTACCATCGTATGCAGTGGAACCATCTTTGGTACCATAAGCATCCATAAAGTACTTCAGACCGTAACCAACGGCATAACGATCGGAGTGCCAGTAGATACCGTGGAAAGTAGCCAGGTTGTCGCTGGTACGGTCAGCACGGTCATGGGTATCCAGACCGAACTGATAATCCAGATAGCCTTGGTAGGAGACAAAGCTGCCATTGCCGAAGGTGTAGAAGGGCTTGAACCAGTTCATGGAGAACTGATAACCGTTCCAGTCGCCTTCTTCTTCAGTAAAGAACTGGTTCTCAGTGGAATGACGGGCATACAGGTTCATACCTACCTTGCCAAACCAAGGAACCATAACATCGGCGCCCAGACCAATCTGATTTTCCATCTGCTTGTCGCCGACGTTGTTCAGGTTGGCAATGTAGAGTTCTTGCACAGGACCAAAGGAGAGATCTTTACCGGTCAGAGCATCCAGAGACATGCGCGGCGCAAACTTCATGAACAGGTTCTGACCATGGTGTTTGTTGCTGTGGCGGGAGTCGAAAATATCGAATACGTCGACATAGCCGTACAGATCAAACAGGCCGGAGCGACCACCGAATTCCATTTCAAAATAGGTATCGTTGTAGTCCTCTTCACCGGTGGTGAAAGGGCGCTGGTCGATGGTGTGCATTACGTTGAACTGCATCCACTTGTAGTCATTCTTGTGGATATCACCGCTGTAGTCAGCAGCGAAGGCCGGGGTAGCGGCAGCAGCCAGCAGACCGGCAGCGATCAGAGTCTTGGTAAATTTGGCCATTTTATTGGTCTCTTGTGCGTTAGTTGAGGTTTTCCGTAGCCTGCCCACAAGGAGCGAGAGGGATTCTAATCAAATAAAATTGGGGGTGAAACAACTTCTCGGGAACTTTATCCGGAAGTGTGAATCTAATCACCCCCGATTCTACGCAAACGCTTGCTATTTGTCAGCCGTTGAGAGCAACTCACTCCCTTTTCTGGCGACAAGCACAATCAACAACAACACGGGCAAGCCCAATAAACTGGTTCCGACAAAGAAGGCACTGTAGCCAATCTGCTCCACAACCTGCCCGGAAAAACCGGCCAGCAACTTGGGCAACAGCAACATTACCGAGCTGAACAGGGCGTACTGAGTGGCCGAAAATGCCACATTGGTCAGGCTGGAGAGATAGGTCACGAAGGCCGCAGTAGCGATACCGGCGCTGAGGTTATCCAGCGAGATGATCAGCGTCAGCAGTTCCAGGTTGTGACCGACCTGATTGAGTAGGGCAAACAGCAGGTTGGTGCTGGCGGTGAGCAGCGCCCCCAAGAACAGGATGCGCAGCGTACCGAAGCGCATCACCAGCACGCCCCCCAGCGCAGCCCCCACTAGCGTCATAATGACGCCAAACACCTTGGTAATAGTCGCAACCTCGGTCTTGCTGAACTGCATATCCACATAGAAGCTGTTGGACATCACCCCCATCACCACATCGGCAACCCGATAGCAGGCGATCAGCAAAAGGATCTGCAGCGCCGAGCTGCCATAGCGACGAAAGAAGTCGGCAAACGGACACCAGACGGCCTCATAGGCCCAGGCCCCCGCACTCGCCAGCAGCGCAGGCCACCCTTTTTCCAGGAGCTGCGCCTTGCGTTCGGCCTGTTGTTTGCCCTGCTCGGCCAGATCGATATCCGGCTCGTGGCAAAACAGCGTGGTGATAACCCCGAGTGACATCAGACCCGCCATCACCAGATAGGTAATCTGCCAGCCACGATAGTCATAGCCACTATTGCTGCCAAACCACGCCGCCAGCGCCAGCGCACCGGCGCCCGCCATGATCATCGCCAGTCGGTAACCGGTCATGTAAGAAGCAGCCATCGCCGCCTGTAGCCGCTCGGGGGCGGATTCGATGCGATAGGCATCGATAACGATATCCTGCGTGGCCGAGGCAAAGGCCACCAGCAGGGCAAACATCGCCAGCTGGGCCAGCTCGGTCTTGGGATCGCAGAACGCCATGCCGACCAGCGCGGCGGCAATCAGCAACTGGGAGAAGAACATCCAGCTACGGCGACGCCCCAGCAGCGCGGAGAGCAACGGCAGCGGCATGCGATCCACAAGCGGTGACCACAGCCATTTAAAGCCATAGGCGAGCGCCACCCAGCTCATATAGCCGATATCGGTCAGGCTGACATCGGCCTCGCGCAACCAGAATGAGAGGGTACCAAACACCAGTAGCAGCGGCAGACCCGATGAAAACCCCATGGCAAAGAGAATAAACACCCGAAATTCGAGATAGACGGCGAGGGACTCTCTCCAGCTTGGTTTGCGGATCATATTCAACTACCTGACGACTTTGGAAAAGTGCGTCATTTTGGCAGGTTGATGGCAGATAGCCAAGGCGAGCAAAGAGATAGGTCAAAGAAGCCCGGATAGAGAAAAGGCCCATCCCGAACGGGATGAGCCTTGTATTGTGGCCTGACGAGGACGAGGTGACGAACAGCGTCCGATGAGGATTACTTGCCCGCTTTTTTGTCGACTTTCTTGTCTGCCGGAGTTTCTGCCAGCAAGACCACCTTCTTCAGAATGATGGGACTGGTCGGCACATCGTTGGCGCGCAAAATGGGGCTGTAACCGGTCTGTACCTGAGCCAGCTTGTCCAGCACTTCCATCCCCTGAACCACCTGACCGAACACGGTATAACCCGCGGCGCCACCGGCGTTGAGGTTATTGTTGTCGACCAGATTGAAGTAGAACTGGCGAGTAGCGCTGTCGACCGCCTGGGTGCGGGCCATGGCGATGGAGCCACGTTTGTTGGGCAGACCGCCGCGCGACTCGTTGACCACAGGCTCATAAGTCGGCAGTTGCTGGAACTGCTGGTTGTAGCCCCCACCCTGCACCACGAAATCCTGGATCACCCGGTGGAAGATGCTGCCGTCATAGCTGCCATCAGCCACGTAGCGCAGGAAGTTCTTCACCGTCTGGGGCGCCTGCTTGGACGCCAGTTCCACCACGATATTGCCGTGGTTGGTCTCCATTCTGACTTTCGGGCCTGCGAACGCCAGCGGGGCGATCAGCATGGCCAGCAACCAGAGTTTTTTCATCATCAGACCCCTGCACCGTTCGGTTGACCTTTCAGGTAACCGCGCAGCGCATCATCCGCCATGATCTGCTGCAGCACGCTACCCAGTTGCAGGTTCAGTGTAGACTCCAGGTCGGCCATGCTTGGCTCGCTCGGGCTCTCCTTGCTGGAGGACATGTTGAACTGCTTGGTCAGACGGTTGCCCTGGAAATCGGCGATCACCTGCAGGCTGACGCGGGATTTGGTGACATAGGTAAAGGTCTTCTCTTCCACATTGACTGCGGCGTTGGAGATCACCAGCGTCAGGTTGGTGGCGCCACTGTTACCCACTTCCAGACCCTGGCTGCGCAGACCTTCGGCCAGCCGCTCGGCCATCAGCAGATTGAGCGGACGCTCGCTGTTGACCAGCACAGGGGCTTTCTCTTTATGTTTGATGGAGAAGACGTAGGCAGCCTCACGCTTGTCTACCCCTTCCATGGTGATGCGATTGCCAGAGTAGTATTGCTGGTTGGCAGGGATCACCTGCGGATTGAGCAGCGCCGTCTCCGGCCAATGAGTGGCACACCCGCCCAGCATCAGGGCGGCCAGCAGCAAGAGTGACTTTTTCATCATGGTTTCCTTTGGCTTTAGCGTTTGATGGCTTTCAAAATAACGAATTTGCTGTTCGACGCAACGACTTGTGCGTTGGCAAACAAGCGCTTGAGTTTGTTGTGATAGTCCAGATGACGGTTGCCTACT
>NZ_CAWNZT010000059.1:0-1047 GCF_963878965.1 Aeromonas sp. HMWF015
TGTCCCGAGAAGGGGCCCTGGTAGTGGATCACCATATTGTTACCCACGTAGATCCCGTGGTGCTCATACCCGATACGCGGAGAGATAAGGTGGTCGCCATAGTTCAATGTGGACATGTTGTGACCTCCTACTGCAGCAAGGTGATGGCTTGTGCCAGGGCACAGGATTTGAGTTGAGCGCCTTGACCAAACCAGGCGGAGTCCAGCCGATGATCCTGGCTGCGGGTACGGCGATGGTGGTCGACATACTCAGTCACCGCATTGACCAATCCCCATGCGGTGTTGTGTGAACTGGTCAACTCTGCTCCCATGCCTGCCCCTTGATAGAGCTCATGCAAACGCTGCACAGGCCGGGTGAGTACAATGCTCTCTTCATCTAAAGGCTGTGCCAGCAGGTCACTGAAAAAGCGCAGTGCCTCTTGAGGTGCTACAGGCCGTTGGCTGAGCGCTTTAGCATGCTGACCGAAATGGTCCCATTGGCATACCCCCAGTCCCAGCGCCTGTTTCACGGCTGACGCGTCAAACTGGGTTGAGTGCGGCACCTTGATGGCGGCGGACTGGTTACCTACCGCTACCTGAAGGGTGTTGTTGCAGACTACCCGCACCGAGGTGAACTGCGCCGTGGTGCAGAGCGTCCCATCACAGCTGGTCGCCAGCAGCAGATAGGACTTCACCAGGTCACCACCTTTTAGCATCAGGTCCTGGCCTGTCTTGGCCAAGGCCCAGAGTTTACGGCCACCTTTGAGTGAGCCTGCGGTCTCCAGCTCGAAACCTCCTACTTCCACCAAATCTTGATAGAAGTGCAGCACCTCATGGGGCTGTACCACGTTGTAGCGCTGTGAAACCACCGACAGCGGCGCCAGGGTATCGGAGCGGTAGAGGACTTTGCTGTCGGGATAGGTATGAAGGACGGGATTGTCAGGCGAACCCTGATACAGCACATCGCTTTGCTCGATGGTCCAGTCCATTCCAGCAGCTTGTAGCCAGACATCCGGGGACTGTTGTGGGGGGAGGACATTGCCGAGGCCATGCCAGGGGGTTTGGCCGG
>NZ_CAWNZT010000060.1:0-10880 GCF_963878965.1 Aeromonas sp. HMWF015
CCCCCCCCGGTAAAAACGCCAAAGAGGTCGATCTGCGGGTCGCCCCGCTGCTGGGCAGCAGCGCGCCCAGATCGGTGCAGGTGGATAACTTCAACAGCCTGACCGGCGCCGATGCCAAGAAAGAGAAAGAGGCAGCCAAGCTGACCATCGAACTGCTCTCCCCGGAACAGGGCAGCACCCTGCGCGACAACACAGGCAACATCGTCTTTCAGGGCACCATCAGCCCCAAACCTCCGACCCAGTATGATGTGCGCCTGACCCTGGATGGCAAAGCCGCCCCCATCGTCAGCAACAGCCTCTCTGTCCGGGTCGAAAACGTCGATCGCGGCGCCCACGAGGCTCAGCTCGAGCTGCTCGCCAAAGACGGTACGATCCTTGCTAAATCCAGTGCAGTCACCTTTTACCTGCATAGAGCGAGCGTGACGCCGGCTCCCAAACCCACCCCCAAAGCCGACTAGGGGTGATATAGCGCACCGATGCGGGTAAACTCTATGCACCATATCGGTGCATAACAGGTGTGTAGCACCGTTTTAGGGAGAAACCTGTGCCAACCCGCTCGGACAACGCCAAAACACTCTTGGATAATTTGCTGACCGCCGTGATCCTGATGGATGAGCGGCTCTGCATCCAATTCGTCAACCCAGCGGCTGAACAGCTGCTCTCCCTCAGTGAACGCAGGCTGATCGGCATCGAACTGCCCCATCTGCTGGAACATATCTCCCTCGACCTGCAACGACTGAAACATTGCCTCGTGTCAGGGCAGGGCTTTACCGATAGCGAAGTGACTCTGGTGGTAGAGGGAGAACCGCGACTGGTGGAGCTGAGCGCTACCCCGATGGCCGACCACGAACAGCGTCTGCTGGTCGTGGAGCTGCGCAAGATCGACCAGCAGAAGAAGATCAGTCAGGAGCAGCAGCAACATGCCCAGCAGCTGGCAGCCAAAGAGTTGGTACGTGGTCTCGCCCACGAAATCAAGAATCCCCTCGGCGGCCTGCGCGGCGCGGCCCAACTGCTGCAAAAAGAGCTGCCGGATCCGGCGTTGCGCGAATATACCGGCATCATCATCGAACAGGCCGATCGACTGCGGGTACTGGTCGATCGACTGCTCGGCCCCCAGCGCCCCGGCCGTCACCAGATGCACAATGTCCATTCAGTGCTGGAGCAGGTACGCCGACTGGTGGAGCTCGAACTCCCTCCCTCTGTTCGCATCGAGCGGGATTACGATCCCAGCATCCCCGAATTCGAGATGGAGCCGGATCAGCTGCAGCAGGCGTTTCTCAACATAGTACGCAATGCCGCCGAAGCGCTGGGCGATCAAACCGGGCTTATCCGTATCAAGACCCGCACCGCGTTCCAGATCACCATCCACGGTCAGCGCTACCGGCTGGCGGCGGAGATCAAGATCATCGACAACGGCCCCGGCATTCCCGATGCCATTCGCGACACCCTGTTCTACCCGATGATCACCGGCAAGGAGGGGGGAACCGGACTCGGCCTCTCCATCGCCCAGAACCTGATCGACCAGCACAAGGGGCGGATTGACTGCATCAGCTGGCCGGGTCACACCGAATTCACCATTTTTCTACCGCTTCGCAAGTAAGGGAACCCCATGACCGCCAAAGTGTGGATCGTCGATGACGACAGTTCTATCCGCTGGGTGCTGGAGCGCACTCTCGGCAGCGAAGGCTTCAACTGCGAGAGCTTTGCCGATGGCGAAGCCCTGCTGCACGCCCTTGAGCTGCGCTCGCCCGATGTGATCCTCTCCGATATCCGGATGCCGGGCATCGATGGTTTGAGCCTGCTGGAGCAGATCCACCGCCGTCAGGCCGATCTGCCCATCATCATCATGACCGCCCACTCGGATCTCGACAGCGCGGTCAACGCCTACCAGCGTGGCGCTTTTGAATATCTGCCCAAACCGTTCGACATCGACGAAGCCGTGACCCTGGTGCGCCGCGCCGAGAATCATCTCAAGGAGCAGCGCACCAAGCGCAAGTCTCGCCAGCAAGAAGCCACCGCCACTCCCGAAATCATCGGTGAGGCACCGGCGATGCAGGAGGTGTTCCGTGCTATCGGCCGCCTGTCGCGCTCCAGCATCTCGGTGCTGATCAACGGCCAGAGCGGTACCGGCAAGGAGCTGGTCGCCCATGCGCTGCACAAGCACAGCCCGCGCGCCCACAAGAACTTTATCGCCCTCAACATGGCGGCTATCCCCAAAGATCTCATCGAATCTGAGCTGTTCGGTCACGAGAAGGGGGCCTTCACCGGCGCCAACAACATCCGCCACGGCCGCTTTGAGCAGGCCGACGGCGGTACCCTGTTTCTCGACGAGATCGGCGACATGCCGCTGGATGTGCAGACCCGGCTGCTGCGGGTCTTGGCCGACGGCCAGTTCTACCGGGTCGGTGGCCACCAGCCGGTGCAGGTGGATGTACGGATCATCGCCGCCACCCACCAGAATCTGGAGAAACGGGTCGCCGATGGCGAGTTTCGCGAGGATCTGTTCCACCGCCTCAACGTCATCCGCATCCACATCCCCGCTCTCAAGGAGCGCCGTGAGGATATTCCCCAACTGGCCCGTCACTTCCTGTTGCGCGCCGCCAAAGAGCTGAATGTGGAGGCCAAGAGCCTGCACCCGGATACCCAGGCCTATATCAGCCGCCTGCCCTGGCCGGGCAACGTGCGCCAGCTGGAGAACGTCTGCCGCTGGCTTACCGTGATGGCTTCGGGGCAGGAGGTACTGGTCGGCGACCTGCCTGCCGAGCTGCTCACCCCCATCACCAACAGTGCCGAACCCGGTCAACCGGCGATGCCCGGCTGCTGGCAGCAGCAGTTGCAGGAGTGGGTAGCTAGCAAGTTGGCGCTGGGCGAGATCGATATCCTGGCCGATGCCATGCCCCAGTTCGAGCGGATCATGCTGGAGACGGCGCTGGAACACACCCACGGCCACAAACAGGAAGCAGCGCGCCTGCTTGGCTGGGGTCGCAACACCCTGACCCGCAAGCTGAAGGAACTCGATCTCTCCTGAGTCCCCGGGAAAAACGATTCCCATCACGCCCTGACAAATCACTGCCCGCAAGCACCCCGTTTAACCGTAAACGGGGTATCTTTTTTGAAAGCCCCGCCTAGAATGGCAGGCTTTCAAACCTGACTCGACGAGGGCGCCAACCATGATTGACAGATCTCTCCCCCTGACCGACCTGCACCGCCATCTGGACGGCAACATCCGCCCGCAAACCATCCTCGAGCTGGGTCGCCAACACAATATCCAGCTGCCCGCCTTCGAGCTGGAGGCGCTGCGCCCCCACGTCCAGATCGTCGAGAACGAGCCGAGTCTGGTCGCCTTCCTCAAGAAGCTGGACTGGGGCGTGGCGGTGCTGGCCGATTATGACGCCTGCCGCCGGGTTGCCTACGAAAACGTGGAAGATCTGCTGCGCGCCGGTATCGACTATGCCGAGCTGCGTTTCAGCCCGGCCTACATGGCGATGGCACACAAGCTGCACCCGCAGGGCGTGGTAGAAGCCATCATCGACGGCGTGGCCGCAGGCAGCCGTGACTTCGGTATCAAGACCAACCTGATCGGCATCATGAGCCGCACCTTCGGCACCGAGCAGTGCAATCAGGAGCTGGCCGCCTGTCTGGCCCACCGCGACAAGCTGGTCGCCATCGATCTGGCCGGTGACGAACTGGGCTTCCCGGGGGAACTCTTTGTCGACCACTTCCGCAAGGTGCGCGATGCAGGCATGCGCGTCACCGTACACGCCGGTGAAGCCGCTGGCCCCGAGAGCATGTGGCAGGCTATTCGCGAGCTGGGTGCCGAACGTATCGGCCACGGCGTCAAAGCGATTCAAGACCCGGCCCTGATGGCCTACCTGGCCGAGCACCGCATCGGCATCGAATCCTGTCTCACCTCCAACGTCCAGACCACCACGGTAGCGAGCCTGACCGAACACCCGATCCGCCAGTTCCTGGCCGCCGGTGTGCTGGCCTGCCTCAACACCGACGATCCGGCGGTGGAAGGGATCGATCTGCCCCACGAATATGAGGTGGCGGCTCCGGCCGCTGGCATGACCGCCAGCGAGATCCGCACCGCCCAGCAGAACGGCCTGACCCTGGCCTTCCTGAGCGATAGCGAGAAAGCAGAGCTGAGCGCCCGCGCCGCCAGCCGTTGATTAACACCAGCAGTGCAAATAACAACGGCCCACTTCGGTGGGCCGTTTGCTTTGCAGATTTCTGATGATGTGTCAGCACGAGGCGAACTGGCAGATAGCAAAAGACCCAAACCGTGTTTGGGCCTTTTGTTGATGTCGGTGCAGGTAAAAACTACTCCTGCTCCTTGTCACGCTCCAGCGCCCGCTCCACCAGCGGCTCGGGCAGACTCTTGGTCACCTCTACTCCCAGCTCGCGGAAACGCTCGACCTGCGCAATCAGGTTGCCACGGCCGTTGACCAGCCGTCCCATCGCCTTGTCGTAGCTCTCCTGCGCCTTGTGCAAGCTGCCGCCCATCTGCTGCATCTCCTCGACAAACAGCCGCAGCTTCTCGTAGAGGCGACCGGCCCGCTCGGCAATCTGGCGGGCATTCTGGTTCTGCCGCTCGTAGCGCCACAGGTTCTCGATGGTGCGCAGCGCTACCATCAGATTGGTGGGGCTCACCAGCAGGATGTTGTTGTCGAGACCGTAACGCACCAGCGAGGGATCGGCCTCCATCGCGGTGAGGAAGGCGGGCTCCACCGCCACGAACATCAGCACATAGTCGAGGGTGCGTACCCCGGGCAACTGCTGGTAATCCTTGCGACCCAGCTCGCGGATATGGTTGCGCACCGAGGCGACGTGCTCTTTCAGCGCCACCGCCTTCTCCAGCTCGTCCTCGGCGTTGTACCAGCGCTCGTAGGCAGTCAGCGACACCTTGGCGTCGATGATGATGTCCTTCTCCTGCGGCAGGTGGACGATGACATCGGGCTGGTAGCGCTTGCCCTTCTCCACCTCGATATTGACCTGGGTGTGGTACTCGTGGCCCTCGCGCAGACCGCATTCGCTGAGGATCCGCGCCAGCACCACTTCACCCCAGTTGCCCTGCTGCTTGCTGTCGCCCTTGAGGGCGCGGGTTAGCGCCGCCGCCTCTTCGGTCATGCGGGCATTGAGCTCGGCGAGGCGCTCCAGCTCGAACTTGAGGCTGTGGCGCTGGGCCGTCTCCTGAGCGTGGGTCTCCCCCACCTGACGGCGGAAGCCCTCTAGCTGCTCCTTGAGCGGGGTGAGCAACAGATCGAGGCTGTTCTGGTTCAATTCGCGGAAGTTGCCGGAGTTTTGCTCGAAGATCCGGTTGGCGAGGTTCTCGAACTGCTGGCTGAGGCGCTGCTCCGCCTCCTGTTGCAGTTGCAGCTTCTCGGCGGCGGCCAGCCGTTCGCTGCGCAGGGTCGCTTCCGCATCCTTGAGGCGGGCGGTGAGCTTGATCAGCAGGGTCTGCTGCTGATCCAGCTTCTGCTGGCCCTGCATCCGCTCATCCTGCAACTCGTCGAAGCGATCCTGCAGCGCCTGATAACGCTCCTGCGCCAGCATCAACTCCTGAGCCTGCGCCGTGGCGGCCCGTCGCCCGATCAGCCAGCCCAGTCCGAGGGCCAGCACGGCGGCAGGCAGCAAGATCCCCCAGAGCCCGGGGTCGATCATTTGCGGCTCCGCTGACGCAGGAAGAGTTCGAGATAGCGGTTAACCAGGATCCAGAGCACCACGTAGATAAGGTAGGCGGCCAGCACCACCCACTTGTGGGTGTTGACGCCGGTATCGAGCTCGGCGAACTCGATATCCTTGATGCGGCAGTAGGCCCACATCAGCAGGGGAAAGACATAGAGCAGGGACGCACGCCAGAGAAATAGCCACATATGTTTTCATTCAACCACGTAAAAAGACCCGCCTAGCTTACACAAGGGCAACTGCGCTTGCGATCCTGACGGCCGCTATTCTCTGGCCTGCTTCCCGAAACTTCGATAAAATTAACCCCTAATAGGTATCAGAGGCGAGCATGACTCACTATTTCCTCCGTTGGCTGACACAAGGTTGGCAAGCTTCCCGCAAGCCCGCCGTGGTTTGCCATGAAGCGCGCCCGCCGTGGGCCATCGAGGAGTCCCAGTACCTCTCCCTCTGCACCCGCTGTGGCGAGTGTTTCAAGGCCTGCCCGCGCGGTCTGCTCAAACCGGCCACCCAGGAGGAGTACGAGGGAAGCCCCATCGCCGGCACCCCGGTGCTCGATCTCGCCTGCGGCCAGTGCAGCTACTGCGGCAGCTGCGCCAGAGCCTGTCCCACCGGCGCCCTCGACCTGCAACTGGGTCGGCAGGTGCAGACCCGGGTACAGATTGAAGAGAGTTGTCAGTCCCGTCAGGGCTTCTACTGCCTGCTCTGTGAAGATGCCTGCCCACAACAGGCGATCAAAGCCACTGCCGACGGCATCAACGTCAATATGGATGCCTGCAATGGCTGCGGTGCTTGTGGCCTTGCCTGCCTGCACGGCGCCATCACCCTGATCCGCCAGCCGGGCAGTCGTTAAAAACCACCTGCGTACAAAAGCAAAAGGGGCCATCAGGCCCCTTTCACATCTTGTTCGTTATGCCGCGCCCCGTCAGGCCATGGTCACAATAGTCTCTTGCTCGATACCCAGCAGGTGGCAGAGACGGTTGGGATCGCGCACCGCATCAGCCAATGTGTACTCGCCCAGCACTTCGAGGAAGGCGTTCATGGCGCGGCGCAGAATGCCCTGAATGCGGCAGCCGCCGGAGAGACGGCAGTTTTCGCGCTTGCAGTCGACCGGACAGAGCACATGCTCCATGTCCATCACCACATCCCGTAAATTGATGGAGACTGCAGAGCGACCGAGGCGGATGCCACCGTGCTTGCCGCGTACCGTCTCGATGTACCCCTTGATGCCAAGCTGGTGCACAATTTTGACCACGTGGTTGCGAGAGATGCCGAAGGTATCGGCCACTTCGGTAATGGTCGACAGGCGATCCCCCGGCTGAACCGCCAGGAAGGTCAGGGTACGCAGGGCGTAGTCGGTAAATCGTGTCAGTTGCATGGTCGCACTTGCCTCTTACTACAAGCCAGGAATCAGGACGACAACATTGAGCTAAGAGGCAGGAGACAACCGGTTTGCCTCTGTTTGCCAATTGGTTCGCCAGAGGGGGCCTGTCTCTTAATCTGAGTTGCGGAGTGACAGGTTAAGAGCAGCACAACCGGGTGTCGATGAAGATGCACATAAATCGACACTTTCTTTGATTGATCGCAAACTTGCCGGGTTAGCCCGGCGTTTACCCGCTTTATAGCGGGTAAATCTACCGAATAGTCCCCCTCGCCAAGCCCCTTCGACCAGCAGCCAGATGGCCCGCAAACCGCCCCTCAATCGACCGTCAAAGAGGTGGTTCAGTGGGGCTGTTTCAGCCAGTTTTTCAGCGCGATCGAGGGGATGGAGCTCTCGGAGGCGACGGCAAACGCCCCCCAGTCCACCGCGCACTGCAACGCATCCTTGATCGCCATGCCCCGCGCCAGACCGTGGATCAATCCACCAGCGAAAGCATCCCCTGCCCCCGTGGTATCGACCACCGAAACAGGACGGGCGGCAACCCTAATCTGCTCATCGCCGTGGATGGCCACTGCGCCTGCCTTGCCTTCGGTCAGCACCAGCCATTCGAGCTGCTCCCCCGCCAGCTGGCGGGCATGCTGCCAGGGGTCGCTCACCTCGCCGAGATCGGAGCGGGAGGCCACCAGCACATGGCAGGGACGGCGCGCTTGGCCGCCCTTGGGATACTGGGCTACCACGAAGCTCTTGCCGAGCATCTGGCGCATGTAACTGATGATGGCGGTGCCGGGATAGTTCACATAGAGGCAATCCACCCCATCCAGCGGCAGATCGCCGGGCAGGTCGGGACGCCGCGGGCGGCGCAGTATGGTGCGCTCGCCGGTGGAGTCCACCAGAATGAGCAGCTCGCCGGTCTCACCGCCAAAGCGCTCCACATGGCTGCAATCCAGCCCGTAACCGGCCGCCTGCTCCAGCAGCCAGTCGCCGGTCTCGTCCAGCCCGATACGGGAGGCAATGGTCACCTCGTGACCCGCCCACACCAGCCCGATGCCGGTGTTGGCTGCGCCACCGCCCAACCTGCGCCCCTGATCCACATATTGCAGCCGGGCCCCTGCCACCAGCGGTTCGGAGAGGGAGAGCACATGATCACAGTTGAGATTGGCAAGCAGCAGAATGCGGGACATAGAGACCTCGGACGATGGAGATAGCCCAAAAGAGACAGGCTGAACCCCGAGTAGAGCCCAGCCTGACAGAAGAGACAACCGGCAGCGATCGGGAATCCGATCGGGATCAATAGATGGGCAGCTCCACCCCGGCCAGCAGCTCGTCGATGCGCGCCTGACTCGGCTGCTGCATCACGCTCTGGATCACCTCCTTGGTGAGGTGGGGCGAGAAGGAGCTGATAAAGTCATACATGTAGTTCTGCAGCAGGATGCTCTTGCTGAAACAGATCTGCGCCGGGCAGGGCTTGAACAGGTGCTCCAGATTGATGGAGACCAGCCCGGGGCTGTCGGTGTCGTTGGCCACCAGCGAGGAGATGATGCCGATGCCAAAGCCCAGCTCCACGTAGCGTTTGATCACCCCGGCGTCCATCACCGTCATGTAGTAGCTCGGGGTGAGACCGGCGGCATGGAATACCTCGTCCTGCACCTGACGACCGGTTGCGCCACTCTCGTAGCTGAGGATAGGGTAGTGACAGAGCTGCTCCAGGGTCGGCTTCTTCACCTTGGCCAGCGGGTGATCCTGCGGCACCACCAGCGAGAGGGTCCAGAGGTAGGCGGGCAGCGCGATCAGCTCCTTGTCGAAGCCAATCTCGTGGGCAACGATGGAGAAATCGGAGTAACCCTTGCTGATCTGCTCCTTGCTCGCCGACATCACCGGATGGAGGTGGAACGAGATCTTGGGGTACTTCTTGGTGAAGTAGGTAACCGATTTGGGCAGCAGGTAGCGGGCGATGGTGTGGGTGGTGTGAATATTGAGGGTGCCCACCGTCGGATCCAGATACTCGCGGGAGATCGCCTTGATCTTGCTCTCGATGTTGAGCATCGCCTCGGCACACTTGATGATCTCCTCCCCCACTGGGGTGATGCGGTGCAAATGCTTGCCACGGCGCTCGAAGATCCGCACTCCCAGCTCGCTCTCCAGCAGGCCAATCTGTTTGCTGACCCCCGGCTGACTGGTGAAGAGCGCATCGGAAGCCACGGACACATTGAGGTTGTGGTCCCGGATCGCGATCAAATACTTCAATTGCTGTAGTTTCAAGGCGTCACACTCTCACACTGGTTTGGCTCAGACAGGTTTGGCTCAGGCCGGGACGGCAATCAAGCCAGACAAACAGGCCGCCACATGGGCGGCCAGTGTACCATCCGATCCCGACATCTCAGCGCTTGATCCTTCATTTTGCTACAAAATCTAGCATCCGAAGGGGTAGCTGACAAACCGGGCTCAGGCCGCGCCAGCCCGCAGCGGCAGGATCCCCAGAAACTGCAGCAGCCACTGCATCATGGTCGCCGAATCCACCTCCCCCTCCAGCGAGGAGAGGCTGCTCTGGTAGCGCTCGTCGGGCAACAGGCCGCGGCGCCGCTCGATCAACGCCCGGTTGTACTCCACCGAGAACTCCGGATGCCCCTGAATGGCGACGATGTGATCACCCTGCAAAAACATGAAGTTGGGACAAAAATCGTTGCCCGCCAGCCGGGTCGCCCCCGGCGGCAGCAGGGCCACCTGATCCTGATGACTGGCCAGAATGCGGATCTGATCCCGCGCTGGCGCCATCCAGGGCTCATCTGCCAGCATGGGATGCACCGATACTCCCAGCCCCCATCCCTTGGTGGACTTCACCACCTCTCCGCCCAGCGCTTGGGCGATCACCTGATGACCGAAGCAGACACCGGCCAGCTTGACGTCGGCATCGTGCGCCTGACGGATCCACGCCCGCAGTGCCTGAATCCAGGGGATATCGCTGTAAGCATCGTGGCGCGAACCTGTGATAAGCCAGGCATCGCACTCGTGCAGATCCTCCGGCAGCTCCCCATCGAGAGCCGACCAGACCCGAAATTCCAGTTCGGGGGCCAGGGCCGCAAAGCCCCTGATAAACATCTCGGAGTAAACGGGGCCAAAACGATCCGCCAGATCGGGATCGAGCCGGTCACAATCGAGAATTCCCAATCGCATCTGTTGTTCCTTTACAGAGTTCGCCCCCGCCAATCATTGACCGGCGGGGGCAAGAGGTTAGGCCATGAGCACACGCCAGCGCGTCACTTCATGGTCGGCATGGAGAACTCGGCACCACTGCGCAGGCTCTGGGGCCAGCGCGCCGTCACCGTCTTCATCCGGGTATAAAAGCGAACCCCGTCCGGCCCGTGCATGTTGAGCGGCCCGAAAATGGAGCGCTTCCAGCCGCCAAAGCTGTGAAACGCCATCGGCACCGGAATGGGGACGTTCACCCCTACCATACCGACCTGCACCCGCGCCGTGAAGTCCCGCGCGGTGTCACCATCGCAGGTAAAGATGGCGGTGCCGTTGCCGTACTCGTGCTCGTTGATGAGGTGCAGCGCCGTCTCGTAGTCCGGCACCCGTACGATGGAGAGCACAGGGCCGAAGATCTCCTCGCGGTAGATACGCATCTCGGGGGTTACCTCGTCAAACAGGCAGCCCCCGATAAAGTAACCCTCGTCGTGGCTCAGCGTGCGACCATCGACCCGCAGCACAGCCCCTTCAGCCACCCCCTGATCCACGTAGCCGCGCACCTTGGCCAGATGCTCCTTGCTGATGAGCGGCCCCATTTCGTTCTCCGGGCTCTGGCCCAGCCCCGGAC
>NZ_CAWNZT010000061.1:0-2424 GCF_963878965.1 Aeromonas sp. HMWF015
TACCCAGTCAGGACGAGCACCCGGACGGTCAACCTTGTTGATGACCACGATCGGCTTCAGACCCTGAGCGAACGCCTTCTGGGTCACGAAACGGGTTTGCGGCATCGGGCCGTCTACGGCGTCAACCAGCAGCAGCACGGAGTCAACCATGGACAGTACGCGCTCTACTTCACCACCGAAGTCGGCGTGACCCGGGGTATCAACGATGTTGATGCGGTAGTCATTCCAGCGGATCGCAGTGTTCTTGGCGAGAATGGTGATGCCACGTTCCCGTTCCAGATCATTGGAGTCCATGATCCGTTCCTGGCCTTCCGTGGAGCGGTCCAGGGTGCCGGACTGCTGCAGCAGCTTATCAACCAGAGTCGTTTTGCCGTGGTCAACGTGCGCAATAATCGCAATATTGCGTAAATTCTCTAACATTCTCGCCTCAATCACCGGGTAAAATTGGGCGCTAATTGTACTCTTGCCTTTGTGATCTGCCTAGCAGAATTGCAGTACATTCGCGCATAACAACAGATCTGGATCATAGACCTCTCTGACAAACCCTGCTTAGATGGGCGGTGACCGTATTTCGCGCACCATTACAGTGCACCAAAACGATCCACCATCGCACTAAATTGATGCAACGCGAGTCGAGATCGCCTGATTTTGGGGAGCCTCTTCAGCGAGATTGCCCTGAAATCAAGCTGTCACAAACTTGGCACGATACTGGCTTATGTGAATACGACGACGCATTCACCCAGAGAGTTTTAACACCGGAGGTTACTTAGCATGTCAGCCCAGAACGTTTTGGCCCTGATCCAGGAACACGAAGTCAAGTTTGTTGATCTGCGCTTTACCGACACCAAGGGTAAAGAGCAGCATGTATCCATCCCTGCTCACCAGGTTGATGAAGATTTCTTCGAAGACGGCAAGATGTTCGATGGTTCCTCCATCGGCGGCTGGAAGGGCATCAACGAATCCGACATGGTACTGATGCCGGACGCAGCCTCCGCCAAGCTGGACCCGTTCACCGAAGAGACCACCCTGAACATCGTTTGTGACGTACTGGAGCCTGCCACCATGCAGGGCTACGATCGCGATCCGCGCTCCATCGCCAAACGTGCAGAAGATTTCCTGAAGTCCAGCGGCATCGCTGACACCGTGCTGTTCGGGCCGGAGCCGGAATTCTTCATGTTCGACAACATCACCTTCTCCAACACCATGGGCCACAGCTTCGTGAAAATCGAATCTGAAGAAGCCGCATGGAACTCCGGCACTGCCTATGAGCATGGCAACAAGGGGCACCGTCCGTTCGTGAAAGGCGGTTACTTCCCGGTTGCACCGGTCGACTCCTCCCAGGATATCCGCGCCGCCATGTGTCTGGTGCTGGAAGAGATGGGCCAGGTCGTTGAAGCTCACCACCACGAAGTGGCCACTGCCGGTCAGAACGAAATCGCTACCCGCTTCAACACTCTTACGCTGAAAGCTGACGAAGTGCAGGTACTGAAGTACGTGATCCACAACGTGGCCCACGCCTACAACAAGACCGTTACCTTCATGCCGAAACCCATGTTCGGTGACAACGGCTCCGGCATGCACTGCCACCAGTCTCTGGCCAAGAACGGCGTCAACCTGTTCGCCGGCGACCTGTATGGCGGCCTGTCCGAGATGGCGCTGCACTACATCGGCGGTATCATCAAGCACGCCAAGGCCATCAACGCCTTCGCCAACCCGACCACCAACTCCTACAAGCGTCTGGTTCCGGGTTATGAAGCACCGGTCATGCTGGCTTACTCTGCCCGCAACCGCTCTGCCTCCATCCGTATCCCGGTGGTACCGAGCCCGAAAGCACGTCGTATCGAAGTGCGCTTCCCGGATCCGGCTGCCAACCCGTACCTGGCCTTCGCAGCCCAGCTGATGGCAGGTCTGGACGGTATCATCAACAAGATCCATCCTGGCGATGCCATGGACAAGAACTTGTATGACCTGCCGCCGGAAGAAGCCGCAGAAGTACCGACCGTTGCCGGTTCTCTGGACGAAGCGCTGGCTGCTCTGGATAGCGATCGCGAGTTCCTGACCCGTGGTGGCGTGTTCAGCGATGACTTCATCAACTCCTATCTGGAACTGAAACAGCAGGATGTTGACCGTGTGCGCATGACTCCGCACCCGCTGGAGTTCGAACTGTACTACTCCGTCTAAGCCAGAACAGGCTGCCCATTTAAATCCGGCCAGCTTGCTTAATCGTGACAAAACCCGCCATCTGGCGGGTTTTTTCTCTGATAGGATTAAGCAAAATACCGTCAAGGAGAGATGGATGAACAACAAGCATGGCATAGGGGTACTCAGCCTCCTGTTGCTGACCTCGTTCGGTGCGGAAGCGGCCAAGGTCTACTCCTGGGTCGATGGCAATGGCATCACCCACTACTCGGATGCGCCCCCCCC
>NZ_CAWNZT010000062.1:0-10258 GCF_963878965.1 Aeromonas sp. HMWF015
TCGACGAGGTTGTTTGCGTTGCCGCTTGCCCTGTCGATGGAGGCGCATTATAGGGATCTGGATCACGCTTGCAAGGGTGTTTTCGAATTAAATTCGCATTTTTGGTTCAACCGTTCACTAATCACCCAAAAAGCGCATTTATCCTGCAATAACACACCCGTTTGGCGAGCTCGCTATCCTCTAGATGGCGTAGCGGTGGTAGCAGATCAAGGTTGTGGCGTTTTGGTCTCTCTACATCTATATGCATGGTGATCGAGGTCACGCCTTCGGGTAACATAGCGCCCCTTTGCGATTCACACACTCTTGGGCTTTGGAGAGTTTAATGCCTTTTGCACTTGGCCAGCGTTGGATTAGTGATACAGAGACGGATCTGGGGTTGGGGACTGTCGTTGCTGTTGAAGGACGCATGGTTACCCTGTTGTTTCCGGCTACCGGTGAAAACCGCATGTATGCCAAAGAAGAGGCGCCGGTCACCCGGGTCAGCTTCAATGTGGGCGATCAGATCACCAGTCACGAAGACTGGACCATGACGGTCGACGAAGTGCAGGAGAAAGACGGCCTGCTTATATATGTAGGTGTGCGCACCGACAATAATGAGCCCGTTGCCCTCAAGGAAGTGTTTCTCAACAACTTTATCAAGTTCAACAAGCCGCAGGATCGCCTGTTCGCCGGTCAGATTGACCGGATGTCCCGCTTTACCTTGCGCTACGAGGCGCTGGTCAACCAGCACCGGCGTCGTCGCAACCCGACTCGCGGTCTGGCCGGTGGCCGGGTCAGCCTGATCCCGCACCAGCTCTATATTGCCCATGAAGTGGGTCACCGCTACGCTCCGCGCGTACTGCTGGCCGATGAGGTGGGTCTGGGCAAAACCATCGAAGCGGGCATGATCATTCATCAGCAGCTGCTCTCCGGCCGCGCCCATCGCGTGCTCATTCTGCTGCCCGAAACGCTCCAGCATCAGTGGTTGGTCGAGATGCTGCGCCGCTTCAACCTGCACTTCTCCCTGTTTGACGAGGAGCGCTGCATCGAGGCATTTGCCGATGCGGAGAACCCCTTCGAGACCGAACAGCTGGTGATCTGCAGCCTCGACTTCCTGCGCAAGAAGCGTCGTCGCTTCGAGCAGGTGCTGGAAGCCGAGTGGGATCTGCTGGTTGTCGACGAAGCGCACCATCTGGAGTGGAGCGAAGAGGCGCCGAGCCGTGCCTATGAAATGGTGGAAGCGCTGGCCGAACAGGTGCCGGGCGTACTGCTGCTGACCGCGACTCCGGATCAGCTGGGCCACCAGAGCCACTTTGCCCGTCTGCGCCTGCTCGATCCCGAGCGTTTCTACGACTACGAGGCCTTCCTCGCCGAGGAGCAGGCCTATGGTCAGGTCGCGAGCGCCGCGCAAGAGCTGTTGGATGGCGAGACCCTGAGTGATGAAGCCAGACAGATCCTCGCCAGCCAGCTGGAAGGGTTGGACTTGAGCGATGCCGCCGCCCGCCAGCAGGCGGTCGCCAAGCTGCTGGACCAGCATGGCACCGGCCGGGTACTGTTCCGCAACAGCCGCGCCAATATTCAGGGCTTCCCCGAGCGTCACCTCAACGTCTACCCCATGCCGCTGCCGGAGCAGTACAAGACTGCCATCAAGGTGATGGGCATGATGGGTGGCAACGGTGGCGATCTGCAGACCCGTGCCCTGCGCTACCTCTATCCCGAGAAGATCTTCCAGCAGTTCGAAGGTGACAACGCCACCTGGACCCAGTTCGACCCGCGCGTCGAATGGTTGCTGGAGCTGCTACTCTCAGCCCGCCAGCAGAAGGTGCTGGTGATCTGCTCCGAAGCGGCGACCGCTATCGCGCTGGAAGAGGCGCTGCGCACCCGTGAAGGGATCCGTGGTGCCGTGTTCCACGAAGGGATGTCGATCCTCGAGCGGGACAAGGCCTCCGCCTATTTCGCTCAGCAAGAGGGTGGCGCCCAGGTGCTGCTCTGCTCCGAGATCGGCTCAGAAGGGCGCAACTTCCAGTTTGCCAGCCATCTGGTGCTGTTCGATCTGCCCCTCAACCCGGATCTGCTGGAACAGCGGATCGGCCGACTGGATCGTATCGGTCAGCAGAATACCGTCGAGATCCACGTTCCCTATCTGGAAGGGACTGCCCAGCGCGCCCTGCAGCTCTGGTATCACGATGGTCTGGACGCGTTCGAACAGACCTGCCCGACGGCTCGCCCGGTATTCGAAGCTGTACGTGAAGAGCTGTTCGAGCTGCTGGCCGCCAACACCGGCGATCAGGCAGCCCTCGACGCCCTGCTGGTCAAGACCCGCGAACTGCACGAGCCGCTCAAGGCCCGGCTGGAACAGGGTCGCGATCGCCTGCTGGAGATCCACTCCAGCGGTGGCGCCGCAGCCCAGCAGCTGGTCGACAAGCTGGCCGCCGAAGATGACGACACCGGCATGATCTCCTTCGCTCTCAAGATGTTCGACGAGATCGGCGTCAATCAGGATGACCGAGGCGAGAACGCGCTGGTGCTGACCCCGGGAGATCACATGCTGGTCTCCAGCTTCCCGGGCCTGCCGCAAGATGGCATGACCATCACCTTCGATCGCAACACAGCTCTGTCGCGGGATGACATGGCGCTGCTTTCCTGGGATCACCCCATGATGCGCGGCGGTATCGACCTGATCCTGGGCTCCGAGATCGGTGCCACCTCGGTCGCACTGCTCAAGAACAAGGCGCTGCCCATCGGCTCCATCCTGCTTGAGCTGATCTTTGTCGCCGAGTCTGCAGCCCATCCCCAGCTCTATCGCTTCATGCCGCCAACGCCGATCCGTCTGCTGATGGACAAGAACGGCCAGAATCTGGGTGAGAAGGTGGCGTTCGATGCCTTCAACCGTCAGCTGACTCCGGTCAACCGCCACCTCGGCAGCAAGCTCGTGACTGCATCCCAGCCGGTGATCCACGGTCTGATTGGCAAGGGCCAGGCCATTGCCGAAGAGCTGAAAGCCGGGATTGTCGACAAGGCCCGCGCCCAGATGGCGCAGACCCTGCAGCAGGATCTGGATCGTCTGGAGGCGCTCAAGGCAGTCAACCCGAACGTGCGCGACAGCGAACTGGATTATCTGCGCAATCTGCAGGCAGAATTGCACCACCTGATCGATCAGACCCAACTCAAGCTGGATGCCATCCGCTTTATCGTGGTCACCCATAACTGACAAGGTACCGACCGACAGCGGCCAAACCCAGCTCAAACTGGATACCCAAGGCCGCTTTGTCGTGGTTACCCATAACTGATGGGGGCTTGCCCCCCACCTTCTGATGCGAGACATTTATGTTTGAATACTCACCGCCTCTGGAACCCTGGCTCGATATCCTGTTCAAGGACAAGGACATCATGGTGGTCAACAAGCCCACTGGCCTGCTAAGCGTCCCCGGGCGCGGCCCCGAGAATGAAGACAGCGTCCTGCATCGGGTGAAACAGCAGCACCCCAAGGCGGCGGCAGCTCATCGCCTCGACATGTCCACCACAGGCGTCATTGTCATTCCCCTCAACCCCAACTCTCATCGGGAGCTGAGTCGGCAATTTCGCGAGCGGGAGACCGAGAAGCACTACCTCGCCTGGGTGTGGGGCGAGCCGGAGGCAGAGTCGGGTCAGGTTGATCTGCCGCTCTGCGTCGACTGGCCCAACCGCCCGAAACAGAAGGTGGATCACGAGGAGGGGCGTCACGCTCTGACCCTGTGGCAGAAACTGAAAGTGGAGAACGGCAATAGCCTGATCAAGCTGACCCCCATCACAGGTCGCTCGCACCAGTTGCGCGTCCATATGCTGGAGCTGGGGCACCCGATCCTGGGTGACAACCTCTACGCCCATCCGGATGCGCTGGCGGCGGCGCCCCATCTCTACCTGCATGCGGCCATGCTGACCATCAGCCACCCCCGCAGTGGCGAGCGGATGACCTTCGAGGCGCCTGCTCCTTTCCCGGTCTGATCCCGCAAATCGCAGAGATAAAAAAGCCCCCATCGCGAGATGGGGGCTTTTTCATTAGGGTCAGACGCGAATATCGATCTTGCTTCCCAGAGAAGCGCTGGCCGATGTCGGTGCAACCGGCGCTGATTGCGCTGCGTTTTGCAGCAGCTTCAGCGCAGCTTCGCCCTCTTGGGTCTGCTGTTTCTTGGCCAGACTGGCCGTCATCAGAGCAGAACCAAACGACGCATTTGCAGAACTTGATATATCCATAGGGTTCCTCCTGCACTCAACAGTATCGACCAAGCGGCCCCGAACATAAGCACTGAATGCAAAACAATCTGAAAGTTGCTTTTCTATCAATCAGATAGCAATAGCATTCATGGTCCCTGTTCACCGCTGGATGACGCCTTCAAGCTCCTGTGCCGTCATCGCCCGAAGCACCTTGCAAGGGTTGCCAGCCGCCACCACGTTGGTGGGCACATCTTTGATCACCACCGAACCGGCGCCGATGACGCTGTTGTCACCAATGGTGACGCCTGGGCAGATAACAGTGCTGCCGCCGATCCAGACGTTGTGACCGATCCGCACCGGCTTGCCGAACTCGACTCCCCTGATGCGCGGCGCCACCGCCACCGGGTGAGCGGCGGTGTAGATCTGTACCCCGGGCGCCAGCAGCACGTTGTCGCCGATGTGTACCTCGCAGACGTCGAGGATGGTGCAATTGACGTTGGCGTAGAAGTTCTCGCCGACGAAGATGTTGGCACCATAGTCGCAGAAGAATGGCGGATTGATGGCACACTCCTGGCCGCGGCCACCGAGCAGCTCGTGCAGCAAAGCATCCCGCGCTGGTTTCTCCTGCCAGCTGGTGTTGAAGGTGTGATAGAGCCGGCGGCAGCGCTCGCGCGCAGCTTTGAGCTCAGGGTCAGCCGCATCATAAGGCTCCCCCGCCACCATCTTCTGCCACTCGGTACCGCGCACCACCTTCTCCATTACCTACTCCATCAGCCAGATCAGGGATTCATAAGGGCGCAGCATAGCCGATTGCGGTTGGGCCGGGCTATCCGGGTAGTTGCCAAGCAGCAGCCGACCTTGCCCGCTTTGCAGCTCGGCAGGCAAGGCAAACTCAACCGGCTCGCCGTAGAAGTTGCTCACCACCAGCAGGGTCTGACCGTTGGCACGGCGGGCATAGGCCCAGATCTGCGGGTGCCCGGTCAGCAGCTCCTGATAATCCCCCTGAGTGAAGATGGGGTACGCCTTGCGAAGGGCGATGAGATCCCTATAGTGCCAGAACATCGAGTTCTGGTCGGCCAGCGCCGCCTCGGCGTTGATCTCGGAATAGTTGGCGGCAGGCTTGAGCCAGGGCGTCCCGCTGGTGAAACCGGCATTGGGGGCGGCACTCCACTGCATCGGGGTGCGCGAGTTATCGCGGGACTTGGCACCGAGAATGGCGAGGATCTCGGCCTCGCTCATCCCTTCGGCCTGCTTGATGGCGAAGATGTTGCGGCTCTCCACATCCTGATAGTCATCGATGCGCTGATAACCGGGGTTGGTCATGCCTATCTCCTCCCCCTGATAGATGTAGGGGGTGCCTTGCAGGCCGTGCAGCGTGCTGGCCAGCATCTTGGCGGCCACTACCCGATGCTCACCCTCATCGCCGAAACGGGAGACAATGCGCGGCTGATCGTGGTTGCACCAGAACAGCGCCGACCACCCCTTGCCGTGCATACCGCTCTGCCAGTGATTGAAGATGCGCTTGAGTTCGAGGAAATCGAACGGCGCCTTGGTCCACTTGTCGCCGCCCGGGTAATCCACCTTGAGGTGGTGGAAGTTGAACACCATGGAGAGCTCGGAGCCATCGAGGGCGCCATAGCGCTGGCAGTGCTCCAGCGAAGTAGAGGACATCTCCCCCACCGTCATGGCGCCGACCGGGGCAAACACGTCGCGGCTCACATCCTGCAAAAATTCGTGGATGCGCGGCCCGTCGGTATAGAAGCGACGGCCATCGCCAATCTCGTCGTTCGGGAACGCCTGATCCTTGGAGATAAGGTTGATGACGTCGAGCCGGAAACCATCCACCCCCTTCTTCGCCCAGAAGTGGATGATGTTTTTGACCTCGGCGCGCACCGCCGGATTTTCCCAGTTGAGATCCGCCTGCTCGCGGGCAAACAGGTGCAGGTAGTACTGACCGGTAATCTCATCGAGCTCCCAGGCGCTGCCACCAAACTTGGATTGCCAGTTGTTGGGCACGCCGCCATCCACCGGATCGCGCCAGATGTAGTAGTCGCGGTAGGGGCTGTTTTTATCCCCCAGCGCCGACTTGAACCAGGCGTGCTCGGTGGAGGTGTGGTTCACCACGATATCCATCACGATGCGGATGTCGCGCGCGCGTGCGGCAGCCAGCAGCGCCTCGAAATCAGCCATGGTGCCGTAGGCGGGGTCGATGGCAAGGTAGTCGGCGATGTCGTAGCCGTTGTCCACCTGCGGCGAGACGTAGACCGGGGTCAGCCAGAGGGCATCGACACCGAGGGTCTTGAGATAGTCGAGGCGGGCCATGATCCCCTTGAGATCGCCGGTGCCACGGGCAGCGGAATCCTGAAAGCTCTTGGGATAGATCTGGTAAATCACGGCGCTCTGCCACCAGGGTGTTTGGCTCATGGGTCTTGCTCTTGTCTCGAATGAAAAAGGGAGAGGGCGACCCCTGCAGGTCGCCCTGATGCGTGGAATCAGGCGCTGGCCTGGGCCAGCTTGCCGGCCGCCTGCTGGCGCTTGTAAACCAGCAGGGTCAGCACCACCGGCACTACAATAGCCACCAGCATGGCAAGGGAGTAAACGGCCCAGTATTGCGGCTGGATGGAGAGGATGCCCGGCAGGCCCCCTACCCCGATGCCGTTGGCCATCACCCCGGCGAAACCGCAGATAAGGGCAGCAAGGCTCGAGCCCACCATGGCGCACAGCATGGGGAACTTGTACTTGAGGTTGATACCGTACATCGCCGGTTCGGTCACCCCGAGATAGGCGGAGATGGCGGCAGGCACCGAGATCTCCCGCTCGTTCTCCTTGCGGCTGATCAGAATGATGCCGACGACTGCAGAAGCCTGAGCGATGTTGGAGAGGGCGATCAGCGGCCAGATCGGGGTGCCACCCATGCTCTGCATCAGCTGCAGATCCACCGCGTTGGTGGTGTGGTGGATGCCGGTGATGACCAGCGGCGCGTAGAGGAAACCGAACAGGGCGGCACCGATGGGGGCAAACGAACCTGTCATGGCGGCCTTGGCAGCGAAGCCGACGCCCTCACCAATCCAGCGGCCGAACGGGCCGATAAAGGCGTGGGCCACAATCACCGCCAGCAGCAGCGAAACGAACGGCACGATCACCAGATAGAGATAGGCCGGAATGATGCGCTTGAGGTTGGTCTCTACCCAGGCCAGGAATACCCCCGCCAGCAGCGCCGGAATGACCTGCGCCTGATAACCCACCTTCTGGATCACGAACAGGCCGAAGTCCCACACCTCGGGAGTCTGCTGGCCGATACCGTAGGCGTTCATCAACTGCGGCGACACCAGCGTGATACCGAGCACGATACCGAGGATCTCGGAGCCGCCCATCTTCTTGACCGCAGACCAGCAAACACCGACCGGCAGGAAGTGGAAGATCGCCTCGCCCAGCAGCCAGAGGAAGGCATGCACCTGAGCCCAGAACTGGCTGATCTCGGTGAGGGTGTGAGTGCCATCGTCGAACATCTTGATGTCGCCGATGACGTTGCGAAAGCCCAGGATCAAACCGCCGGTGATGATGGCGGGCAGCAGCGGCACGAAGATCTCCGCCAGGTGGGAGATGCCCCGTTCCAGCGGATTCATATTCTGGCGCGCCGCCTGCTTGGCGGCCTCCTTGCTGCCGCCGCTGACGCCGATCTCTTCGGTCAGCGCCTTGTACCACTGCTCTACCTCGTTGCCGATGACCACCTGAAACTGACCACCCTGGGTGAAGCTGCCCTTCACCGCCGGGATGGTTTCGATGGCCTTGCTGTCGGCTTTGGCCGGATCGTTCAGGACGAAGCGCAGCCGGGTCAGGCAGTGGCTGACGGTGGCGATGTTCTCCTTGCCACCGATCTTGTCGATGAGCGTGGCCAGGTGTTGTGCGTTGATCTTGGACATGAGTCTTCCCTCTGTGACTCCATTGATATTGGTCTGCGTCGCCCTTTTGGGCCAGTCAGTGGGCCCGAGCGTTTTTGGTATCGTTCCCATTTAGCATGCCGACAATCTGGCCAGATCAAAATGGGAACGTTCCCATTTCGTGGCCGAGCTCACAAAAAGCACAGTTTTTGTGCAGGACTAGGTGATGGCAATCACAGAGGGTGGCTGGGGGCTATGGTCGCCAGCGGGGGCAGATCCTGCTCGATCTGGCCGAGCAGCTGACGAGCCGCCTGCTCGCCCGCCCCCTTGTAGCCGAGATCCAGGCTGAGGGCATTGGGGAAGAGAAAGCTGAGCATGGGGTTGTTGCCAAGGCCGGTCACCAGCACCTCGCTGCGCCCCTGCTCCTGCAGGTACTTCGCCGCGCCGATGGCAAGGGTGTCGCTGGCACAAACCAGGGCGCCGGTGGTCGGGGTGAGCAGCTCCCCCGCCAGCCGGTAGCCGCTCTGCAGGCTGAGATCGCCGAGGGCGCTGCGCGCCGCCAGCCCTTGCTCGGCACAGTAGCCGAGGTAGGCGTCGAGCCGGCGCTGGCCGGTGGTGAGGTCGCTGGTATCCACCCCCAGGTAGGCGATGTCGCGAATGCCGCGGGCTGCAAGCTGGTCCAGCATGGCGTGCACCGCACCGGCATCGTCAAAACAGACCGAGGAGAAGCCGGGGTGATCGCGCGCCACCAGCACCAGCTTATCCCTGAGCGGCGCCATGGCGGCATAGTCCAGATCGTTGAAGGCGAACAAGATGATGCCATCCACCCCGCGCCGCTCCAGCACCGCCAGATGCTCCTGCACCTTGGCGGGGGAGAACTTGCTCTCCATCAGCACGGCGTCGTAACCGCGCTGGTAGAGAGTCTCCAGCATGCCGCGCACCGCCTGATTCTCCGAGCTGGAGTCGAGCCGCGAGACGATGATCCCCACCACCTGCTGGCTCTGGCTGCGCATGGCCCGCGCCGACTTGCTCGGCACGAAGCCGTGCTCGGCGATGATCTGCTCTACCCGCTCGCGGGTCTCCTGCTTCACCTTGGGATCCTGATTAAGCACCCGGGAGACGGTCGACTTGCCGACGCCACTCAGTCTGGCGATATCGAGGATGGTCAGTTTCTTGTCCATGAATTGGCTCACAGGAGGCTAGGCGGTGGAATTGCCCACATTGTTGTGATTAACCCCTGTGAATACAAGCCCATGGCGTTAGAATGCCTTTTTTGCCCCGCCGTCAGGGTGTGTGGGCACAGCACAGGACGCCCATCATGGATCTGCTGGCCAGTCTGCTCTTCTCCCTCTCCATCACAGGCCCCATCTGCGTGGTGCTGCTGCTCGGCATCTTGCTCAAGCGGTTGGGGCTGCTGCCGGATCCCTTTACCGAATCCGCCTCGCGACTGGTGTTTCAGGTCACCCTGCCCGCTCTGCTCTTTCTCAGTATTCTGGGTACCAACTTCGCCACCATGCCGAGCCTCTGGTTTATCGGCTATGGCCTGCTCGCCACCGTTATCAGCTATCTGGTTCTGGAGCTGCTGGCCGGACGTTTTATCGGGGAGCAGCGGCTGCGCGGCATCTTCGTACAGGGGAGCTTTCGCGGCAACAGCGCCATTATCGGGCTCGCCTATGTGCAGAACGCCTACGGCCACGAGGGGTTGGGGGCGGCGGCCTTCTATGTCGGCGCGGTGACCGTGCTCTACAACATTCTCGCAGTGATCACCCTCACCCGCAGTCTCGGCGGCGCCACCGGTATCCGCCCCATTCTGCTCGGCATCATCAAGAATCCCCTGATCATCGCCATTGTGGCGGCGCTGCCCTTTACCCTGCTCGGTATCAAGATGCCGCAACTGCTGCTCACCACCGGCAGCTACTTCGCCAACATGACGTTGCCGCTGGCGCTGCTCTGCACCGGCGCCTCCCTCAGCCTGGATGCTCTGCGTGGTGGTGCAGCCATTGCGGGCTGGGCCAGCATCATGCGGCTCTGTCTCATTCCGGCTGCGTTCACTCTTGGGGCGGCCCTGCTCAGCTTCAGCCATCTGGAGCTGGGTATTCTGTTTCTCATCAGCGCCACCCCGACTGCCGCCGCCAGCTATGTGATGACCCGCGCCATGGGGGGCGACAGCGTGCTGGCCGCAAACATCATCGCCACCACCACCC
>NZ_CAWNZT010000063.1:0-3544 GCF_963878965.1 Aeromonas sp. HMWF015
GGTTATTTGGAAACCGAGTGAACTCAACTTTATTGTTGTTCGATCTGCGTTATCGGTGATGAACAAAAATGGTTTTCCATTGGCGGCTTCCGCGACAATACAATTTTGTCGTCCCAGCTCGTCGTTTTGCATATCTGAGAAGCAAAGCCAGCCGTTCCAGTAGGCGAAGAATTCTTCAGCAAGACCTTCTATCATCTCACCCTGCAAAATCTGCCCGAATACCTCTGCCGCACGTTGCAGGCACGCCAAAGACTGTCCTAAAGGATCGTAGATATCCAGAACAATAGTTCCCTTGGCGAGATAGCAAAGATCACCGTTTGCGCCAAGATGAGGGAGCGTCTTGGGCAGCTCAGGAGGAATGTCGAGCAGCCGAATGCGAGGCAGGTCGAAGAACTCGGGGTCGATCTGAATCTCACACAGGTATCCTTTGTCTGCGTTGGGTGGGAGCAGTTGTCCCTGCAACTTGAACCAGCCATCGTCCGTTTTGCAGACAAAATAGAAACCTTGTTGCTTGAAGGCATCGATCACATCAGTGACAGTAACGACGTTGTTCATCCAGCCTTCGTACGCCCGACGAATTCGCTTGGACCGGCTGTGGCAGGTGCTGCTGCGATGGTGGCGGCGACCGATACAGCCTTGACTCGATCTGGCTCATTCGGAAAGCGAGGGCCGAATTCGCCCTGCATCCAAATGCAAGCCTGTGAAGGACTGCTAGCGTTAGTGGCCCCACGAAGCATCTTTTCGAATTCTTCAAATGCTTTTGCAGCCTCTTCGACACCTGCTTTGCCAAGCCGTTCTGTGAGCGATTCTGACTCATCCACGGGGTTATTGACTCCTGCACGTAGTTTACCCGGCAGTTTTGTAACAACATCCAGTAGTGCAAGGTCATCGCGTCGATCTCGTTTCTCAAAGAGGGGCGCCGCAGATGCCATCAGTAGGATCGAAGCTGGTCCGCCGCTGGACCATCTCCAATCGCGGTATGCCTTTAAGTAGCGAATCACGCGGCGAAACTGCTCTCCCTTGGCCTCAACTTCGCCCAAAAACCACTCCTTTACTGGTCTTGGATCAGAGCGCATCCAGTTGTATTCGCGATGTGCGAGGAGAACCTCGCCAGCAGGTAGGGCTGTCCAAGCATCTCGCTCTGCTTTTTTCACTGCTTCGGTCAGCGAATCATAGCCGTAGCTCTCCATCGATGCTTTGGCTAGCATGACAAATTCCTTGTCTGGTATGGCATACAACGGAATATCAATGTGAGCATACTTGGAAATGATTATGCGGATACATGTTGGTTTATCGGTAACAAGCTTCCACTGCTTTTCTTTAACCAGTGGCGTTAAGGCTTCTTCCGCGGCGGTAAAGAACACCATTGCCGCTACACTGGGACGCTTCGTCTGCGAAACGAAGCTCAATGGCAAATAACAGCCATCATCAATATCCGCTTGTTGAGGGGGCTTTGCCGGGGAATTTAGCGTCTTGTATGCCCACGATCCTTGCGTGAAGAAACGCGGCTGTGGCACATCTTCAGAATATCCATGTGCTTTCAGCACTCGTGGGATGCCATTTCGCAGACAGTTCCTGACATCTGTGCGCGCATTGGCGATACTGACACGTTGTTCGGGGGTCAGATCCAGTTCGTCCTGCATGCAGGATTCGTCATCAGAAGTAGTAAAGAAAAGCGGACTCAGGTTTAGCATGTGACCTCTGAAGCATTCTTGTTGGGGCCGTGATAGAAGGTGGGGGCACCGGCTTGGTGCGCTCGGAACGGTTTAAAAAGTGGATCGCCAAGTGCACGTTGCGCGGCGTGAATTCCTCGATTTTTGAGCGTGTTAGTTGCACCTATAGAAACCCGATCTAGCGCCTTTACATCTTTACTCTGATCAGGCGTTGCCTTGTCGTCGATCTGGAAGTAGTTGTTCCCTAGCAATTGCCGCAGCATATAGTCTACTGACGATTCCTGAGCCGAGATCACTAAGTCGAAGAGCCCCCCACGCCATTTCCCAAATCCACGGTCAAGACTTGCGGCCCCTCGAACTGTAGCGCCAATACTCATTGTTCCTATGGACAGAACTCTAATCTGGGCATTCTGGTTTGGTGCGAGGAATGTGGTGACTTCATGTAACCCAAATAAACCTGGAGCGTTGCCAACCAGCCCCCCATCTGCAAAAACTCCCCGGTCATTTCGTGCTAATGGAAAGTAGACAGGAGCTGCTGCTGTTGCAAGCGCAACATCGACGAGCTTCATGCGATGATCCAGTTCAAAAGATGGGTGATGAGGCGTCTTAAAGAATTGCCCGCGCCCTGTCGAATAGTTGACTGCCGGCACAAGAACACGATGCTTCAAATCACCCATAGTGAGCTCCTGGAAGCGTTCGATTAATACCTGCCGTAATCCGTCGGAGTCATGTTTTGCTGTCCACCAGAACCCGAGCATTCGCCGCCATAAGTTGCGACAACCAAAGATGCGATTGCCTTGTTCTTCAAAAAGGGCTTTGAGCTCATAAGCGGGAATATCTGCAGCTAGCCCTAATGCAAGCATTCCCCCTGCGGATGTACCGCAGATGAGATCGAAGTGTGAAGCTATAGGGCGACCAAGTATGGCTTCGAGTTCGGCCAGAACAGTGGCTGTATATAGGCCGCGATAACCACCACCTGATAATGCCAGAACGTGATACGTTGGGGGACTTGTCATGGTCTGTTAGCCTTTTGGCGGAAAAGGATCTTTGCCGTGGCTATCCTTGTCACGAATACGACCATCCGGGCGGTGAATGACAAGTTCAGACTGTTGGTTTCGTGTAATATCTCTCGCGGCATCAATGGCTTGCTGCTGAGTGTTGTGTACAGAGGTTGCCTTCTGATTGCCTTCACCTTTAACAGCCCAACCATTTTCGTGAGGAACAACATGCTGATTTTTGCCCGCCATCATAAATCTCCCGAATTGAACCAATGAGAGCCAGCTATGCTGGTGGGCTAGTCAATAGCTACCCACTACTTCAGTTATGCCGGCTAAAGAATGTATAGCTATCCACTTGAGGACACTGTGACACTATATGGCGTGCCTGTTTATGTGGTCAACTACCATATATTGATTTCTGTTAAAGACATCAAGGATGGTGGGCGGAGTTGACGGTGTATGCGGATAGAGGCGGGGAGTGTACTTTTTTCATTAAACTTGGACCTCATGGCGAACGAACTACAAAGCAGCATCGACCTCCTCAGTGTTGGCATGCTTTTGGCAAAAAACACTGAATGCCAGGACTGCAGAATGTCGCTCTTTGTAGAAGAAGTGCATCTGTAGCGGATGCTTTGCTGCCCCATATAGTGGGGCATTTATCCCGTCAAATCGGTTACCCAAAGTTTCTTGAAACTGATCCAGGGTCAGGTCATAGATCAGCCCATCGATCTCTAGCCAGTAGTGAGACTCACGGCGATCTCTGGTATCGCCTTTGACAACAGTCACCATGTGTTGTGTGGGCAGAAGACTCACCAATATTCCAAACACCACAGAGGCCCCCTGACAGCAGTTCAGGGGGAAACTGGTGAAGAA
>NZ_CAWNZT010000064.1:0-1694 GCF_963878965.1 Aeromonas sp. HMWF015
TTACAAACAGGCCAGAGTAATTGTCGCGAAGCGGACGGTGTAATTGTCGCCTAATACTCCGGACTCATATCGAGGAGTTCATCGCGCTGGAGCTGACCGATAAGCTCGATACGCAGTTAGCCAGTCTGGTGCGCTCCGGCGTGCTGGACCTGAATAACTGGGATGGCGCAAATCTGGTCCTGCCTCGCACTGTGACCACTGCGCTACTGGAGGCCGCTGCCGAACGGGTGATTTGGCATAGCCACCGCCGTCGCTATCAGCGAGACATCAACCGCCTCAAGCAAGCGCTGTAGACATCCTCCCACAGTTGCACACCACAACCCCATGCAGCCCCTCACACCGAGGGGCTGTTTGCATTTAAAGGAATTACACCATGCATGACCTGCGTGATTACAAAAACCTGACTGCTCGGCAGATAACCGCTGCCATCGGCAAGCTCAACCACAACACCGTGCCGAAGATAATGACCCATCTGGCCTTGCGGGCTAGGCAACCCAATCCGCTCGGTAATGGCCGTAGCAGAGCCAAGGCCCTCACGCTGCTGCGCCGGGTCAAGAAGGCTCACAAGACGGGTCGCATCCCGCTTGAACTCACCGTGACGGGTTGTCGCATCGACCGGGGTAGCCATCAGGCAGACCGCTACTACTACGACCGGACGCTACTGGCTCAGGGCTGGCAGCAGTACGACACCCAGGAAGATGCCTGGTACTTTGGCATCTGGGTTAACACCGAAAAGCTCGAGACCTTCACCTACGCCGAGGGGGATACCAACCATGTGATAGCCCCGAACATCGAAGCCTTTCGCTCTGAATTGGCGAGGCTCTACCAGTACCAGCCACAAGCCCCGGCATTTATCAGTATCGACCCGGAGGCAGGCACGGTGACCCACCATTTTGAAGCCAAACCGGAGGTGTGACATGGCTAAAAACATCACCATCAGAGTTCCCGGCAAACATCCGCAGACTGGCGAGTTCACCACCTTTGAGCTCAAGGGCCAACGCATCGATATCAACATCGGCGGCCAGACCGTGCCTTTTCTTATTCACGGAAGGGGGATAGGAACCTCGCTCACCCATATCCCCAGTGGGTATCGCATCGCGCTGCTCGGAGGTTGGCTCACCGCTCGCTACACACTCCCTGAGAATAAGCCCAGCAGAACGGCCTGCGCCCAGATGGCCATCGACCGGCTGGTGGCTCAATACGGCTCGCTGCACCTGCTGGACCGGCTCAATGGCAAGCCTGTGCTCAATGAGACTGGCTGACTGCGTCCGTTGACATCCCACCGTCTCGCTCATCAACAAACAACATAAAGGGCCAGCCCTCACAGGCTGGCCCTTGGCATCATTGGAGTCACCGAACATGCCCCGTCTTATCACCGCGCTCGAGGTGCATCGCTATGCCCCCGAGCTTAACAAGCTGCATCTGCGCAACCGCCAGACGTTACCAGCGCCCGGCATCACCACCATCAAAGAGGCCAAAGCCCACCTGTTTGGCCGCTGGCAGCCAGGACATCAGGTGACCATCACCGTGAGCCACCCTGACTACATCAATCTCTCCCGGCTCTACCGAGGGCGCCTGGTAAACCTGGCAGACCTCCCAGAGCACCTGACCAAACTCCGCCAGCGCCACAACGTGCCCGGCACCCGCATCGACATTGAACTGAGGTATCGCTAATCATGACCACGACAATCACC
>NZ_CAWNZT010000065.1:0-1634 GCF_963878965.1 Aeromonas sp. HMWF015
CAGAGTCAGCAAGGGGAGCAAGTCATCCCCATGACCGCGATCGGGCGGAATAAAAAAGAGCCGGTCAGCATGGCTGACCGGCTCTTTTAACATTCCCTGAAGAGGTTATCCGATGAGCGACAGCTCATCAGCCTCACAGACTCTTCAGCTTCTCTTCCGGCAGGGCCAGCTCGTCGTTGTGGTTGACGCCGATACCGCGCTCCAGCACATGACGGGCGATGGCGTGCGCCTCTTCCAGCGAGTGCATGCTGTAGGTGCCGCACTGATACTCGTTCAGCTCGGGGATCTTGGCCTGATCCTGCACGGTCAGCACGTCGCTCATGGCCGCCTGCCAGGCTGCGCCAACACGGGCTTCGTCCGGCGCGCCGATCAGGCTCATGTAGAAACCAGTACGGCAACCCATGGGGGAGATGTCGATGATCTCCACGCCGTTGCCGTTCAGGTGATCACGCATAAATCCGGCGAACAGGTGCTCCAGCGTATGGATACCGCGCTCGGAGAGGATCTCCTGATTCGGCACACAGAAACGCAGATCGAACACGGTAATGGTGTCCTTGTTCGGGGTCTGCATGGTCTTGGCCACACGCACCGCTGGCGCTTCCATACGGGTGTGGTCAACGGTAAAACTGTCCAATAACGGCATTTCTGACTCCTGATTTGGTTACCAGAACCAGCCCCCGCGGGAGAGCTGATCCTTGCATTGACGGTACTGGGCGCCGTAGCGCTGGGCGCGAGCCTCTACCTTGCGAGAGGTCTTCATCAACCACCCCTTGCTGCGATAGCTGCCACGCCGGTAGCCACCCCACCCTTCGTGATAGTTGAGGTACTGGCCATAGGCATCCCACTTGGAGGTGCCATTGAGCCGTTGGGCTTTGTTAGTGTACCAACCCATAAAATCGATGGCGTCGGCAAAATCATCGCGGTCACTCCAGCTGTTGCCGGTTTCTCGCTGGTAATCCGCCCAGGTTTCATCTTTGACCTGAGCATAACCATAAGCCGAACTGGCCCGCCCGGTCGGGATGAAAAGGAAATACTGCATCGGCGGCTGGGCATCATGTACGTAAGAGGACTCCTGATACATCATGGCCATCACCACATGGATCGGCGTCCCCCACTTCTCATTCATCTTGAGCGCGGCCTTGTGCCAGTCAGGCTTCTCGCGAAAGATCTGGCACAGATTCTCCGGCTGAGCCGGTGGACGGGTACTGCAAGCAGTCAGGCCCGCCAACAGGCTGACAACCACCACGAAGCGCATCCATCCCATCAAATGAGGCCACACTTCACGCCTCTGGTCAGGTAAAGAGATAGCCAAGGTCAGATCGCGTCTTCGTTCTCTTCGCCAGTACGGATACGAATGACACGCTCCACCTCGCAGACGAAGATTTTGCCATCACCAATCTTGCCGGTGCGAGCGGTATTCTGGATCGCTTCCAGACAGGCATCGAGATCCTCGTCCTGCACCACCAGCTCCACCTTCACTTTCGGCAGGAAGTCGACCATATATTCGGCGCCGCGATAGAGCTCGGTATGGCCCTTCTGGCGGCCGAAGCCTTTGACTTCGGATACGGTCATGCCGTTGATGCCGATCTCGGCCAGGGCCTCGCGCACATCGTCCAGCTTGAACGGTTTGATGA
>NZ_CAWNZT010000066.1:0-1247 GCF_963878965.1 Aeromonas sp. HMWF015
CATCTCGAAAGCGCCTTGTAGCAGGGCTTCGAAGTTCTCGAAACCGACAGACAGGGCGATGGGCATGCCGATGGCAGACCAGGAGGAGTAGCGGCCGCCAACCCAGTCCCAGAACTCGAACATGTTGTTGGTGTCGATGCCGAACTCGGCCACGGCCTTGCCGTTGGTGGAGAGGGCTGCGAAGTGCTTGGCAACGTGGGCCTTGTCACCGGCGATGTTGATGAACCAGTCGCGGGCGGTCAGGGCGTTGGTCATGGTCTCCTGGGTAGTGAAGGTCTTGGAGGCCACCAGGAACAGGGTGGTTTCCGGATCGATCTTCTTCAGGGTCTCGGCGATGTGGGTGCCATCGACGTTGGAGACGAAGTGCATCTGCAGGTGGTTTTTGTAGGGACGCAGTGCCTCGGTGATCATCACCGGGCCCAGATCTGAGCCACCGATACCGATGTTGACCACGTGCTGGATCGCTTTGCCGGTGTAGCCTTTCCACTCGCTGGAGATGATCTTCTCGCAGAAGCCCTTCATCTTGGCCAGTACGGCGTTCACTTCCGGCATCACGTCCTTGCCATCGCACTCGATGGGGCGGTCGGAGCGGTTGCGCAGGGCCACGTGCAGTACGGAGCGGCCTTCGGTCATGTTGATCTTGTCGCCATTGAACATGGCATCGATCGCGCTGCGAAGATCGGTCTCTTTGGCCAGATCAACCAGCAACTTGAGGGTTTCTTCGGTGATCAGGTTCTTCGAGTAATCAACCAGGATGTCGCCGCCGAAGGTGAGGGAAAACTTGTCAAAGCGCTTCGGGTCCTGCGCGAACAGATCCTTGAGTCGGGTCTCTTTGTTTGCTGCAAAGTGGGCTTCCAGTGCCTGCCAGGCCTGGGTTTGGGTTGGATTGATATTTTTCATAGGATTCCTGAAATGCCAAGTTGTGTTTGAACCTTGCAGGCAAGGTCCCGCCAAACCTTATTATCCGAGCATTATAGCGAGCCGATCGGGCGGCCCGTGTAACAGATTTTTACCGATTGTCTTTTACCGCAATGGGTCATTGTCGGGAGCATACAACCAGAACATTGGGATTATGTGTCACGAAAGCAAGGCGGATCTTGCGCTTGCTCATGATTGGGGCCACCCCGATAGCTTGAAATTGTTTTCATCCGGTTGGCGTGGTTATGCATCGACATTGCCATGGTCTAGGGCCAGAAACGACAATGCCAGCCCGAAGGCTGGCATTGTCTGTTGCAGCAGAACCGCGA
>NZ_CAWNZT010000067.1:0-6751 GCF_963878965.1 Aeromonas sp. HMWF015
AGTCGTCACCGGGTTGTGTGGATGAGGATAACCTTTCCCCTCTTCCCTCTCCCCCTCTGGCCTTAGCCTCATTCCCCTTGGGTTGCGCATTCTTCTCAGAGTGCGCAATTGTGCGCACTTTGGACTGCGCACTTTGCGCATTGCGCACATCTGAATGCGCAGTTTGCGCAGTTCGAAACTTGATATGGCGCCGCGCAGATTGGTAGTTGAGGCCCTGTTTCTCGCACCACTCTTTCACACTGATGCCAGAGGCTGCGTGCTCAGCAGTGAACTCCTCTTGCATCGCAAGCCAGTCGATTCGGGCCATTTATACAGACAACTCACCTTCAACAACGGTGTCCCCGGGTACTGGCAGATGAGTCGCAGATACCTCCACAGCGACGCCAGTGTTCAAGAGCACCAGTGCTGTATCGCCATCGTGGGACAGGATACCGTGTACAACACCGGTCATTTTCCCAACATGCTCCAGATCTTCATTCCAGTTCATCCATTCCCCCACAAACAGAAATCTTGCCTATCGGCGGGGCTTTGTGGCAGACAGAGCATCGTAGGCCCGCTCACACGCTAGTCCTGCAGCTCGAGCTCGGTCATATGCTGCAGCCAACTCTCCCGCTCGAGCATCAGCCCGGCTGAGCAGGTCGGCGAGCACCAGGGCAGACTGGCCTGCTGCCTGGCCTCCTTGGGCAATACCGGGATTGCCGGCGCACTGACCTGCTCGGCTTGCCAGGCGGCGGGCTTGTTCGCGCAAGCTACCAGCGACAGCATTAGCGGCAGCAGCATCAGCTTCGGCCCGGGCGATATCCTGTTCTGCATCTTGTCTCACCTTCTCAATTTCATTCTGGCGGCGCTGCTCTTCTTCACGCACCAATTCCAAGTTTTTGGCCTTGGCGTCAGCGAGTTCCGCTGCCTGTCGGCTCCATTTCGCTTGCCACTCAAGCCGCTCAGTTTGTTCCCCAGCGCGATAGCCTTCGCTGTAGCGGTACTGATACAAGGCCAGGCCTGAGCCCAGCAAGATTGCAACGACCAGGCCACCAGCGACATAAGGGGCAGCCTTGGCATAGCTGCTTGGAGTCATGTTCCACCCTTGCACTGTGCATGCAGGCGCAGCCGGTCAGCCCAGAGACCACCACACACTCGGTTACCAGGCACAGAGCAATCCTGGCTGCCAGCACGACGAAACAGCAGGATCGCCTCGCAAGCACCTTCGTAGTCACCAACATTCAGGCGCTTCACGATAGTCGAGCGACAGAACGCCCCCTGGCCGATGTTGTGCGACAGCTGGACGTAGGCGTCGTACTCATACTGGTAGAGCGGTACCTTGATGCAGCCTTTGAGGGCGCTCTCGAACACGCGAACTTCACGCAAGCTCCTGTTGATAGCCTGGAGCGGAGTGATCTTGTCGCCTCGCTTCACCCCCTCGGTACTACCTGCCCCAATGGTGGGTACCTGCCAGCCGTGAACTGGGTCCGGGTATGCTTCCAGCTTGATGTTCTCTCGATTCAAGATCCCCACAAAGCCCGCGGCGGAGAGCGTCAGTGCGGCAACGGCGACGCGTACTTTGCTCATTCTCTCCCTCCCCGGGTAAGCCGAGGCCGGATGATGTTGCTCCAAATAAACCACCCCATCTGGACCACAATCCAGACCAGCGTGGCCGCAAGTACCCAGTCATTGAGCGAATAGCCCGCCAGAGTCATCGTTGAGACAATGACCGGCGGGCCGGATTTTACGGCAACCCCTGAGACCACTGCGGCCGTTGCCACCCCTTCCTCTTTGCTCATCCCTCCCCCCAGAAACGACAAAGCCCGCACGAGGCGGGCTAGAAACAAAAAGGCCAGGGTCGGTAAGACTCTGGCCATCTTTAAGCAATACTAACGCTGGGGCGACGGGGATTCAACCAACGAATCACCGTTAAGGGTGTTCGCAGCAGCAGCCCTCATTATCCAAGGAGCCTGAGGTATAGGTAGGCAGCAAATAGCCAACTTTATCATCAATTTCTACTTCGATTTCGAAGTTATCGCAGCACGGACATTCTTCACGATCATCATCGAAAGCATGATCAATGCAGTAAACCGGGGTACCTTTAGCAATACGATGTCGGTAGTTAACCTCTACATATTCTGCTTCTGAATCACAGCAGCAGCAGGTGAAAGACATACCAAACTCCTTTTTAAATGTAATATTACCTGAGGGTTCAATCCTATCGAAACATTGCGTCTAAACCTAGCTAGAAAGTGAGTTTTGATGTATAGGTCTCAAAACCAAATATCACTAAATCAATGAGAGTTTTGCATCACAACAAACTCGACTACCCTGGAAGATTTAATACTGCAAACATGCTAAGGGCACATAGCGCCAACACAAATGACCATTGCATGATCTTTACTGCCAGACGATGCCAATGATTAGGCTTTGCGGTTAGACCCGTCCTCTGAATCTCTAGCGCTGCCATTGCGTCCCCTTTCTCTCTTCGCATCTTGTTCAGGGCATCTATAGAATCAAGGTAAGACATGAATTCTGACCGAAGCGCATATATCCCTGCGAGGATCGTGAACAACAAGCTGATCCAGCACAGTGCCAACACCCAGATGAACTTTGGCTCTTTGGGGATGTAGCTCTGCTGAAGTGCGACGAGACTGGTTAAAGCTGCAACTGACAGAGTGATGACATTCCTTATCCAGTCATAATATGGCTTGTGATGCCTATCACTTGCCCTTTTTACCAACGCATTTAGCCCTTCAGTTTCCAGAGTCATACGCACCTTTCTTCACCTTCCGATACCGCTCTACCTGCTGCAAAAAGTAGATCTGCATCCCCCCCTTGTAGTTCCCTGTCTCGCTCTTGGCTGGGATCTTGATCTCTGGGTTCCGCTCCTTCCACACCGCGTAGACGGCTGCCTTCTCGACCTCAACTTTCTCCTGCTGCTCTTTCGGCAGGGTGCATAGGATATAGCTCATCATTACCCCCTACTGGATTTTGTATCGACAGGGAGTTCATTCCACCATGTTTCAAAGCTAGGGACTTGGGCGAAAAATGAAGGGTCTTGCTCACTGAGAGCTTGATATAATCTCCTGAAGGTATGTAGGCCAGTCTGAACTTTAACCCCAGGCATATAACCATATGAGCCAGGTTCCTCAAAGGATCTCAACACCTTCCTCTCTGTAAATAATCTACGGCAATAGTCGATGTTTTGTTCTGGAACAAAACCAGACTCTCCAGCGACAATACACAGAACAGAATTATCGGTATTCCACAGCATTTCCAATGGGGGCTTGAACATCGCAATCCTCGCAATGAAGAAACCTACTATCAGGACCCCTGCGATCACTGCCCCCTTCTTACCCCACGCTTCCCAAGCCTGATACATAAGCATCTTACTTCCACCATCTTGTTGAGTCTGTGTAGCATTTTGCCGCTCTCGTGGCATTTATTCAAATGAGTACAAGCAATCCGGGGCCAATCGCTCCACGGTGATCTTCATCTGCAGCAAGGCTATACTGTGTTTATATACAGCACAATAGAGTCCTAACCATGTTTGCAGTACCTGAACTCGATTCGCCAGCACTTGAGATCCCCTTATATCTGTCCCCTGCGGCCTGTGGTTTTCCATCCCCCGCCCAGGACTATGTCGAACAGACGATCGACCTGAACCAACTATGCGTGGAGCACCCGGCTGCCACCTTCTATGTTCGAGCTAGCGGGCACAGCATGGTGCAGGCAGGTATCAATGATGGTGATCTGCTGATCGTCGATAGGGCGCTCAAAGCATGCCATGGCGCCATTGTGCTGGCCTGTCTTGATGGCGAGTTCACAGTGAAGCGGCTGCAGGAACGTCCGTATCCTGCGCTGATGCCTGCCAACCCGGACTTTGCTCCCATCTATCTGCAAGAGGGACAAGAGCTCGAGATATTCGGGGTCGTCACCTTCGTCCTGCACAAAACTAAGCTGGGGTAAGCCATGCCCCACGTGATTGCCCTGGTCGATGTGAACAACTTCTACGCCTCCTGCGAGCGGCTATTTCGCCCCGACCTCAAGGGGGTGCCGATCGTCGTACTCTCCAATAACGACGGCTGTGTGGTATCCCGCAGCCCAGAAGCCAAAGCCATTGGCATCAAGATGGGGGTCCCCTACTTTCAGATCCGCCAGTTCTTTGAGGCGATGGGTGGGGTCTGGTTCTCCAGCAACTATGCCCTCTATGGCGACATGTCGAACCGAGTCATGACCGTGTTGGAGGGGATGGCACCGACAGTTGAGGTATACAGCATTGATGAGGCCTTCATTGAACTGAGCGAAAGCTGGGCTGGCGACCTGCTGGAATATGGCCGCCAAGTGCGGGCACGTGTGCAGCAATGGACCGGGCTCACCGTTGGTGTTGGCATTGGCCCCACCAAAACCCTGGCTAAGCTTGCCAACTATGCCGCCAAGAAATGGCCGGCCACCGGTGGAGTGGTCGATCTACGCGATGAGGCAAGACGGGCCAGGCTGATGGCTATTACACCGGTCGAGGAAGTCTGGGGCATAGGCCGACGGCTGACAGCCAAGCTGGAGGCTCAAGGCATCAAGACGGTCGCAGACCTCGTTGCTGCCGACCCCAAGAGTCTACGGAGCCGGTATGGCGTAGTCGTCGAACGGACAGTGCAGGAGCTGCGGGGGATCCCCTGTGCAGACCTCGAGCAAGTAGCCCAGGCCAAACAGCAGATCATCTGTAGCAGGAGCTTCGGCGAACGCATCACAGCCATTGGCCCTATGCATCAGGCTCTCGCTGGTTACATGGAGAGAGCCGCGGAGAAGCTACGGGCTGAGGGCATGTGCTGCAGCCATGTCACTTTGTTCGTTCGCACCAGTCCCTTCAATGAGAAAGAGCCCTACTACGGCAAGCACATCAGTACCAGGGTCGCCATCCCTACCAGCGATACCCGAGCACTGCTGGCACTTATCCCTCCTCTCCTCTCACAAGTCTGGAGAGATGGTTACCGGTACCAGAAAGCAGGCGTCATGCTGGCTGACTTCACTCCCTCAGGAACCCAGCAAGGTGACCTGTTTGCAATGGAGCAGCAAGAACCTCGCAGCGGGGCTCTGATGCAGGTGATCGACAAGATCAATCAGGAAGGCTTGGGGAAAGTATTCTTCGGGGCTCGAGGCAAAGATAACCGAGAGTGGATGATGAAGCGGGAGCAACTGAGCCCCCGCTATACGACAAAGCTTTCAGAAGTACTTATGGTGAAAAGCTAAAAAAATTCGACACCTAATTATATAAACTGGATGTCATTAGTATTGATGCTCAGGTAAATCCCTAGATGTATAGAACTCAATTCCTACTCCAAAAACCGTCTCATTATCATCTCTTCCACCAAGAATTTTCCCAACGCCATATGTATTGGGATAGGATTGTCTCCGAAAGCGATCAGAAATCTCAACAGAAGGATTTGGCATTTCATCAAATGGCAGCATTTCTATATCGCCATAATCAACACCTGCAGGGTTAAATGCCAAATAAACGTTTCTATAGTTACCCACATTCCCTAGATAAACATTTTCGTTATACTCAAAAAATTTTGAACTAAAATTAGCCTGATTCTCCGAGTAATGTTCAGACAGTGCATAGAACGTCTCACCTAAACTTTGATTTAAATACGGTACTGTTGGATGAAAATCCTTATCCTTTGACGTCACAGCAAAGAAAATAACTTCATTGTCATTATTAAAAACAACCTGCAAGTAGAACCGTTTAAAGGAATATACATACTCTGACAATTTCTTGTTTCTTTCGTGACTTTCAACAATTGGGCTGCCGAATACAGATTTGACATGTTGGATACTTACCCCAGTATTGAGTAATACTAAACTATCCTCAGCTCGTTTTTGCTTTATATAATTCCCATACACACCATGTATGTCATTAAGATATCCGACTAACAACATAACACCTGCAATATAAGGCCATGATAATCTCAGAAAGGAAAATAAACGAACCACAAATTATCCTTTTTCGTTAATAATATGCTAGACGATGCGATAAGTGTTCTAGAATAACCTAAGAAAACTACCACACTAAATCAAAGCGGCTAGACTACCACCATACAAAACCGGGTTCCATACTAAGCCCTAAATAATTTAGCGTATACGAACTGAAGGCAAGATAAAGTTGCGCTCAATTAAAACTCCCAAAACCTTTACAAGTTATGAAATAGCAGCGTGCGTAAAGTAATGAATCACTCCAAACAGCTCATCTCCCTCACTTGCCTGTCCATGATCCGCACCAAGTCCGATGCCTGGTGAATCACCTCATCGACCAACCGCTCCATTGCTTCGCTCATTGCCATGCCAAAGCGCCGTGATACGAGCTCAGCGTCCGGGACCACTCGCCCGGTACCGTGACACTTCGGACACTCATCACCCAGTCGCAGACGCCTGCCGGTACCCTTGCACTGCGGGCAGCGTCCAGTTTGCAAGATCTCATCTGCACAGCGATCCCGGGCCGCACTCAATATCCCGTTACGCTCTGCCAGCAGGCGGCGATACTCGTGGTCATTACCAGCCCGGTGAGCCCGCTTCGCTCTTTCCATCACCACAGATGCTCTGCGCCGCTCCTTGTCAAAGTAAGGGTGCGATGACACCAACCGATCTAACTGTTCAGGCAGTGGACGACGAAGCAATATGGCCAGGGCCATGCCTGCAGCCTCCTCACTCCCCAGCTCACTCTCGAAGAAGGTAAGCAGAGCAACGATAGACTGCGGGTCAACAAGGTGATCTG
>NZ_CAWNZT010000068.1:0-1835 GCF_963878965.1 Aeromonas sp. HMWF015
CATCAAAGGGACCGCTTGTTTGAGATAGGCGGCGGATTGGGCAAATGTGTCCTTACTCATGAGTTCTGTGTCTCATCATGCCAGCGAACTGAAGATAGTATGACAGAGAGATTGGCCAAAAGGCAGCCGATGGATGCCATTCGCCCCCCCCTCCGATATAATGGCACCGTTACCACCTACCCTAAGGCCTGCTTATGTCTCAAAAAGATCCTTTCCTCGAACGCGAGGCCGAAAAATACGATAACCCCATCGCCAGTCGCGAGTTGATCCTGGAACTCATCAAGGGCCATGAAAAGCCCATGTCCCGTGAAGAGTTGGCCAAGGTCCTCAAGCTGAAAGATGAAGAGCCGTTGGAAGCCTTGCGTCGTCGTCTGCGCGCCATGGAGCGTGATGGACAACTGGTATTCACTCGCAACCAATGTTATGCCCTGCCGGATCGCCTGAATCTGGTCAAAGGTTATGTAATCGGCCACAAGGATGGCTTCGGTTTTCTGCGTCCGGAAGGTGGTGGTCCGGATCTGTATCTGAACAACCGAGAGATGCAACGCCTGATGCATGGCGATTACGTGCTGGTGCAGCCGACCGAGATTGACCGCAAGGGTCGTCAGGAAGCGCGTCTGGTGCGCCTGCTCAAGTCCCGTGAGGCAGACATTGTCGGCCGTTACTTCGTCGAGAATGGCGTTGGTTTCGTGGTTCCGGATGACAGCCGTATCGGCCAGGACATCATCATCCCGGAAGGGGAGAACAAAGGGGCTCGCCAGAGCCAGGTCGTGGTTGTGCGCATCAACCAGCGTGCCACCTCCCGCATCAATGCCGTCGGTACCGTACTGGAAGTGCTGGGCGAGAACATGGCGCCGGGCATGGAGATCGAAATTGCCCTGCGTACCCACGGTATCCCGCACACCTGGCCGGAAGAGGTGACCAAAGAGGTTGCCGGTCTCGGCGAGCAGGTGCCGGAGAAAGCCAAAGAGGGTCGCATCGACCTGCGTGCCCTGCCGCTGGTGACCATCGATGGGGAAGATGCCCGTGACTTCGATGACGCCGTCTTCTGTGAAGCCAAGCGTGGTGGCGGCTGGCGCCTGTGGGTTGCCATTGCTGACGTCTCCGCCTATGTGAAGCCTGGCACGGCGCTGGATGCCGAAGCCTATCAGCGCGGCAACTCCGTCTACTTCCCCGAGTTCGTGGTGCCCATGCTGCCGGAGGTGCTCTCCAATGGCCTTTGCTCGCTCAACCCGCAAGTTGACCGTCTCTGCATGGTGTGCGAGATGACCATCTCTGCCGCTGGTCGCATGTCCGGCTACAAGTTCTACGAAGCGGTAATGAACTCTCACGCCCGTCTGACCTACACCAAGGTTGCGGCGATCCTCGACGGGGATCCCAAGCTGCGCCAGCAGTATGATCCGCTGGTGGGCCATATCGAGGAGCTCAACAACCTCTACAAGGCGCTCAAGCATGCCCGCCATCAGCGTGGCGCGGTGGAGTTCGAGAGCGAGGAGACCCGCTTCATCTTCAACGCCCAGCGCAAGATCGACCGCATCGTGCCGCTGGTGCGCAACGATGCCCACAAGATCATCGAAGAGTGCATGATCCAGGCGAACGTCGCCGCGGCCCGTTATATCGAGAAGAACGAAGCCTTTGCCCTGTTCCGGGTCCACGACCGTCCGGGCGAAGAGCGTCTGACCGGTTTCCGCGATTTCCTGGCCGAACTGGGTCTGGAGCTCAAAGGCGGCCTCGAGCCCGAGCCGAAAGACTTTGCCGAGCTGGCCGCCAAGTTTGAGGGACGCCCGGATGCGGAGCTGCTCTCCACCATGCTGCTGCGCTCCATGCGTCAGGCC
>NZ_CAWNZT010000069.1:0-1410 GCF_963878965.1 Aeromonas sp. HMWF015
CAATCGATGCAGCTTGCCAGCGTGGTGGAGGTTCCCGTCATAAAACGCAGTTCCCCGCCCGCCAGCTCGTAGAAGCGGCTCGCCATTCTGGTTCCCTCATCCACATCACCCGCCACCAGCAGCATGGCTTGTGCCAGCACGGCGCCCTGGTGATCCTGCCCCGGCGCCAGCCAGCGCTGGGCAGTGCCGGTGATCTTGCGTCCCCCGATCACCAGGTTGTACTGACCATCGCAAAAGGAGCCGGGCACGAAGTCATAGCTTCCCTCAAGGCCGTACTCCGCCAACAGGGTCAGCAGCGGCGTCCCCAGCAGCCGGTAGTAGTGGGCGAGATCTGTGGTGGTGCGGGGCAGCAGCAGGGATAGGTTGAGGATCCCCGCTCCGTGGGGTACGGCAGTGCCGCCGCTGTCGCGCACATGCACTGGCCAATCTTCAGCTGCAAGTTGCTGGCAGGCGGCTTCGTAATGGGGGAGGCGGGTATCCTTGCGGGTGACAATCAGGCATTGGGGCGCCTGCCACAGGTGAGCGCGGGGCTGGCCGTCATGGGCACAGTCGCGCAGCCAGTGCTGCTCTTGCGCCAGTATCTGTGCGGGTGAAGCGGTATTGGAGAGGGGGGAGAGCAGGCGATAGGGCATGGCGGCATCCTCAAAAAAGGCTGCCCAGCACACTACCCGTGACGACTGGCAAGGTAAAGCCCCGCAGTGCGGGGCTGTTTGCTATCAGTAGGCTGTGTCTCAGGAGTGGCGCGCTTCGCGCTTGGGCAGCAGCAGGTTGAGCACGATGGCGGTAATGCCACCGGTGGCGACGCCGTAGGAGAGCACGCTTCTGGCCAGTTCAGGCAGGTGTTGCAGCACTTCCGGCACCTGCGCGACCCCGAGGCCCATGGCCAGCGACACCGCCAGGATCATCAGGGCGCGGCGATCCAGCTCCTCGCGGGAGATGATGCGCACACCCGCGGCGGCAATTGTGCCGAACATGACGATGGTGGCGCCCCCCAGCACAGGTTCGGGGATCTGCTGCACCAGACTGGCGACCGCCGGGAACAGGCCGAGCAGGGCCAGCATGGCTGCGATAAAGAGGCCGACATGGCGGCTGGCGACGCCGGTCAGCTGAATAACGCCGTTGTTCTGGGCGAAGGTGGACATGGGGAAGGTGGAGAACACCGCCGCCAGCATGGAGTTGGCACCATCGGCCAGCACGCCGCCTTTGATCCGCTCCATATAGACAGGCCCTTCCAGCGGCTCGCCGGAGATGTCCGAGGTGGCGGTCATGTCGCCGATCGCTTCGAGCGCCGTCACCACGAAGATGATGGCGAGCGGCACGAACAGCTGCCAGTCAAAGCCGAGGCCGTAGTGGAGCGGAATGGGCACCATCACCAGCGGGCCGTCGAAGGTGGGGGCGCTCACTTTGCCC
>NZ_CAWNZT010000070.1:0-1795 GCF_963878965.1 Aeromonas sp. HMWF015
ATGTGGAGTGGCAACCCTCCCCAACCGCCAAGGCTGAACCGGCGACCACCCCGCCCGCTACGCCCTGAACGGACAATTCCCGCATAAAAAATCCCGCCGAAGCGGGATTTTTTATGGCTTGCAGCCTTACAGCACGGCCAGCGCAGCAGCGTAGTTCGGCTCGTCGGCCACTTCGGCGACCAGCTCGCTGTGCAGCACCTTGTTGTCACCATCCAGCACCACGATGGCGCGAGCGGTCAGCCCTACCAGCGGACCGGAAGAGAAGGCAACGCCGTAATCTTCCATGAAGGCCGCACCGCGCAGGGTGGAGAGGGTCACTACCTTGTCCAGACCTTCGGCGCCGCAGAAGCGGGACTGGGCGAACGGCAGATCGGCGGAGATGCACAGCACGACAGTGTTCTCCAGCGCGCTGGCCTGCTCGTTGAACTTGCGCACAGAGGTCGCGCAGGTCGGGGTATCGACGCTCGGGAAAATATTCAGGATTTTGCGCTGACCGGCAAAGCTTGCCAGGGTCACGTCGGAGAGATCCTTGGCCACCAGGGAGAAGGGCTTGGCTTGCTCACCGGCGACCGGGAAGTGACCAGCGACGGAAACCGGGTTGCCTTGCAGAGTGACTGAGTTGCTCATGTGTTATGTCCTTTATTGGTGTAGTAAAAATCCGGGTGATCAGTATAGGGGCGGCGGGACCAGACAAACACCCGCGAAGACAAGGGATATAAAGGGGTTGACCTTGGACTTAACACCAAGGTTTAGACTCCTCCTCGGTAATCAGGGATCTCGCAGGGGCGGGATCCATCAAGAGGGACTCATCATGAGCAAATCCTGCTGCAATCATCAGCACGCCGCCCCCATCAAGGCCGTCAGCAAGGCGGCCCCCGGCCAGAGTGAGCATCACCACGATAGCCACTGCTGCGACAACACCACGCCCGTCAGTTGCTGTTCAACCCCGACGCCTCATGAGCACGCATCCCGTGACAGCAATGAATCCCCCGGGGATGAAGAGCCTCCCCGAGGAAGCTGTCACGATCAAGCGTGCTGCAGCGCCCCCTTATCGCCAGCTCATGAGCATGAGCACGATATGCCCCCTGCCGACCCGCTGGTTGCGCCTGCGCAAGGCAACAGCCGCCATAGCTGGCAGGTGTTGGGGATGGATTGCCCCAGCTGCGCCCGCAAGATCGAGACCGCCGTCAGCCGGGTGAGCGGCGTGCAGCAGGCGCGCGTGCTGTTTGCCACCGAGAAGCTGGTGGTGGATCTGGCCCCCGGCCTCTCCCCCGATCCCGTCACCGCCGCTGTGCTGGCCGCCGGTTTCCAGCTCAAGGGGGAAAGCGCTGACAAGCACGCAGCTGGCCGCAAGCAAGCTTCACAACAGCCCCTGCAGGGCAATCTATTCGATAACTTTTTGGGCAAATATTGGCAGCCCCTGTCACTGGCGGGTCTGATGCTGGTTGCCGCCCTGCTGCCGAAAGAGTTCGGTCAGCCGCTCTTTACTCTGGCGACCCTCTGGGGCCTGTGGCCCATCTCCCGCAAGGCGTGGGCGCTGACCAAAAGCGGCTCCCCCTTCGCCATCGAGACCCTGATGACGGTCGCCGCCGTGGGGGCCCTGTTCCTCGGCGAAACCGCCGAAGCGGCCATGGTGCTGCTGCTCTTTATGCTGGGTGAGCATCTGGAGGCCTACGCCGCCGGACGTGCCCGGGCCGGAGTGACCGCCCTGATGGCGCTGGTGCCCGACAAGGCGCTGCGGATCGGTACCACTGCCGAGGGCGAGGTGCGGGAAGAGGTAGCTGCCGATGAGCTG
>NZ_CAWNZT010000071.1:0-3546 GCF_963878965.1 Aeromonas sp. HMWF015
GGTGACGCCACACCAATGAGCCGGATCTACATCTCTCTAGTGGAGTAGATAGCAAGAAGGGAGCCTGAGGCTCCCTTCTTTGTTAGCGGTAATGTGATGGCTGCTGGCTAGAACCAGAAGCCGATGATAAAGGAGCCCGCCAGGGTCAGCATCACGTTGGCCACCGCATAGGTACCGGCATAACCGAGCGCCGGAATGGAGCTGTTGGCTGCCTCGTTGACCACATCCATCGCCGGGGCACAGGTACGGGCACCTGTGATGGCACCGAGCAGCAGTGCCGGGTTCATCTTGAGCACCCAGACCCCGAACAGATAGCCGACCAGCACTGGCAAGGTGGTCACCAGCATGCCGGAGAAGAGCACTACCGTACCCACCTCGCTGAGGTGGTCGAGGATGCCGCCACCGGCTTTCAGGCCCGTGCTCACCATAAAGACCGCCAGACCAAGATCCTTGGCCAATCTGAGCGCACCGGGCGGCACATAGCCGACCGTCGGGTGGTTGGCCCGCAGGTAACCCATCAGAATGCCTGCCAGCAGCAGGCCGACGGCGTTGCCGAGACCGAATTCGATCTGACCGAACACCAGCGAAACGGAGCCGATCAGCAGGCCGAGTACGAAGAAGGTGGTGAAGGCCACCAGATCCGTGGTCTGGCTGTGGATGCTGATAAAGCCGATCTTGTTGGCTAGCAGTTTGACCCGTTGCTTCTCGCCGCTGATCTGCAACACGTCGCCCTTTTGCAGCATGATGTTGCGATCGAACGGCATCTCGATCTGGGAGCGCACTACCCGGTTGAGGAAGCACCCTTTCTCGGTGAGGTTGAGCTCCACCAGATGGCGGCCTACCACGGAGTCATTCTTTACCACTATCTCTTCGGTGACGATCTGCAGGTCAAGCAAATTGCGGTCGAACACCTCTTTACCGTTGCGATAGTTGACGTCCAGCTTCTCGTGGCTCTCGGGATAGCCCACTAGGGCGATCTCATCCCCTTCCTGAATGACGGCATCGCCATCGGGACTGGCCAGAATGCCGTTGCGGCGGATTCGCTCTACATAGCAGCCGGTGTGGGGATAGATACCGGTCTCTCGCAGGGTACGACCACCGATCCAGGCTGCCAGCTCTGGGCCGACCCGATAGGCGCGGATGATGGGCAGGTAGGTCTTGCGACTCTCGCTGTCGGAGAGACCCCGCTCGCGGGCGATTTTTTGTGCCTCGGTATTGAGGTCGAGGCGTGCCAGCGATGGGAGGTAGCGCACCACCAGCATCAGGCCCACCAGACCCACCAGATAGGTCAGGGCGTAGCCGATGCCCATATTGTCGAGCACCGCCTGCATATCGGTCTGATGGGGCAGGTTGAGCAGACCGCTGCGCAGGGCATCCTGTGCACCGACCAGCGCCGGTGTCGATGTGAGTGAACCCGCCAGGATCCCCGCCGCCATGCCCGGCCCCAGATTGAAGAACTTGGCGAGCCCCACTGTCAGCAGCAGGGCGGTCAGCAAGATCACCAGAGTCAGGGTGATGTAGTGGATGCCGTCGCGCAGGAAGACGCTGAAGAAGTGAGGGCCCGCCTCGATCCCCACACAGAAGATGAACAGCATAAAGCCGACGTTTTCAGTGGTGGCTGCAAATTCGAAACCCATCTGGCCGAACAGCAGGGCGGTAAACAGCACACCTATGGTGTTGCCAATCTGAAAGTTGCCAATTCGAACCTTGCCAAGCAGCAGGCCGAAGGCCAATACCACGAACAGCAGCAGGGAGTCGCTTTGATGTAGCAGTGTCACGAAATCTATGGTCATGCCCGGAAAAACCGAGGAAAAAAGTGGGGTCGATATTGTGCCGGATCTATCCCCAATAAAGAAGCGCAAGGGATCGATTAATCGGACGTTATCGGACGCTATTTGTGGAACCGGCGGCGTGATAGGGAGACACGCGGATGAAATCTGGCAATTTTTGCTGTAACCGTCGTTGTCAATTAGTGAAATCTGCTGCCCGCGACCGAAGTGCTCTGGCGCAGGCCGATATTTTAGATTCTGCTGTCCGGCCGCTTGGCGGGGATCAGTTTCAGCAGATTCAACTGATGGCCGCCATGGTTGGCTGAGGGTCAAATCAGCTTGATATTTGCCCGTTCGCCCACAGGGAAAGGGTTGGCAAAAAGATACCTCTGAAAAGTGCCAATAGAGCCTGTCACCCCGCTGTTCCTGAGGGGGCAAAAAAACAGCATAAAATCAGGTTGGCCAGCAAAATGACTCTTCGCCGGGGGCCATCAAGGGCAATCCCGCGTCCTGACAGGGCTTGCTGCACTTACCCACAGAATCTGTGGATAACCCTGTTTATGAAACTTGTTCATCGCCCTGAAAGCCGCGCCAGTACTGGGATGCAAGGGCTGTTCAAAAAATACCGGAAGAAAAATGTTTGTATAAAAATCAAATAGTTAGGTGCAACAGGAGAAAACTCTGTCGAGCCGGAACGGGTAACAAAAGGGAGCGTCAGCAGCAAGAAGGTTCTTGTGCATTAAAATTGGCAGGAGAGGGCACTAAAGTGGATAACTTGCACCGAGATGGTGAGGAATTGGCTCCCCCGACTGGACTTGAACCAGTGACATACGGATTAACAGTCCGCCGTTCTACCGACTGAACTACGGGGGAACATCAGGCAAGGAGGAGCATCATACAGAAGGTGTCTGGGGTGGTCAAGCCATTCGCGGGATGATGGCACGGGTGTACCGCTGCCAAACCCTCGGTTACACTGCTCCTCTGCTGTTTTGTGTCGGGAGTGTTCATGAGCAAATTGTTCAAGTTAGTCAGCCAGTTTCAACCCGCCGGGGATCAGCCCACGGCGATTGCCCAACTGCTGGATGGCATCGAGTCAGGGCTGGCCCATCAGACCCTGCTCGGGGTGACCGGTTCGGGCAAGACCTTCACCATGGCCAACGTCATCGCCACCCTGAACCGCCCGACCATGATCCTGGCTCCCAACAAGACCCTGGCCGCCCAGCTCTATGGCGAGATGAAGGAGTTCTTCCCCGACAACGCGGTGGAGTATTTCGTCTCCTACTACGACTATTACCAGCCCGAAGCCTATGTGCCGACCACCGACACCTTTATAGAGAAGGATGCCTCGATCAACGATCACATCGAGCAGATGCGATTGTCGGCCACCAAGGCGCTGCTGGAGCGGCGCGACGTGGTGATCGTTGCTTCGGTGTCGGCCATCTATGGTTTGGGGGATCCCCAGGCTTATCTGAGCATGATGTTGCACTTGAAAGTGGGGGATGTGATCAACCAGCGGGATATCCTGCGTCGCCTCGCCGAGCTGCAGTACACCCGCAACGACATGGCGTTTCAACGCGGCACCTTCCGGGTGCGCGGTGAAGTGATCGACATCTACCCCGCCGAATCGGACAAGCTGGCCCTGCGGGTAGAGCTGTTTGATGAAGAGGTGGAGCGCCTCTCCCAGTTCGACCCGCTGACCGGCGCCATCGAGCAGACGGTGGTGCGCTATACCATCTACCCCAAGACCCACTACGCAACCCCGCGGGAGACCATTCTG
>NZ_CAWNZT010000071.1:3556-8183 GCF_963878965.1 Aeromonas sp. HMWF015
CCCTCAACAAGCTGGTTGAAGAGCAGCGCATCAGCCAGCGTACCCAGTTCGACATGGAGATGATGCAGGAGCTGGGTTACTGCTCCGGTATCGAGAACTACAGCCGCTACCTCTCCGGCCGTGCGCCGGGGGAGCCGCCGCCGACCCTGTTTGACTACCTGCCGGGGGACGGTCTGCTCATCATCGACGAGTCCCACGTCACGGTGCCGCAGATCGGCGCCATGTTCAAAGGGGACCGCTCCCGCAAGGAGACTCTGGTGGAGTACGGCTTCCGGCTCCCCTCTGCGCTGGACAACCGGCCGCTCAAGTTCGACGAATTTGAAGCGCTGATGCCGCAGACGGTATTTGTCTCGGCGACTCCCGGCCCCTACGAGCTGGAGAAGTCCGGCGGCGATGTGGTGCAGCAGGTGGTGCGCCCAACCGGCTTGCTCGATCCGGAGATCGAGGTGCGTCCTGTGACCACGCAGGTGGACGATCTGCTCTCCGAGATCCGCAAACGGGTCTCCGTCGAGGAGCGGGTGCTGGTTACTACCCTGACCAAGCGGATGGCGGAGGACTTGACCGAGTATCTGGCGGAGCACGACGTCAAGGTGCGCTACCTCCACTCCGATATCGACACGGTCGAGCGGGTGGAGATCATTCGCGATCTGCGCCTCGGCAAGTTCGATGTGCTGGTGGGCATCAACCTGCTGCGGGAAGGTCTCGACATGCCGGAAGTGTCGCTGGTGGCGATTCTGGATGCGGATAAAGAGGGCTTCCTGCGATCCACCCGCTCGCTGATCCAGACCATCGGCCGGGCGGCGCGTAACCTCAACGGCAAGGTCATTCTCTACGGCGATACCATCACCAACTCGATGAAGGTAGCCATTGAGGAGACCGAGCGGCGCCGCGCCTTGCAGCATGCCCATAACCTCAAGCATGGGATCACCCCCAAGGGGCTCAATAAGTCCATTGGCGATGTGATGGACATGGGGGGCAGCCGCACGGCAGGCAAACCTGGCAAGGGGATGCGCAAGGCAGCCGAGCCGCAAGGGGAATACCATGTTCGCTCAGCCAGCGAGATTGCCAAAGAGATCAAGCGGATGGAGGAACAGATGTTCCAACATGCCCGGGATCTGGAGTTCGAGCAGGCGGCGGCACTGCGGGATCAGATCCAGCGGCTGCGCAGCGAGTTGATCGAATCATGAGCCGCAAACGCTGGCTTGTTTGGCAACGACTGCGTCGTCTCTATCAGGGCTTTCGCCATCCCGGTACCCCCTGGTGGGCGAGAGCCCTGGTTATCCTTATCCTGCTCTATGGCATCAGTCCGGTGGATCTTATCCCCGACGTGGTGCCCATGCTGGGCTGGTTCGATGATGTGACCCTGCTGCTGGTGTTGCTATGGGGCTGGGAGCGTTGTCTGCCCCCCGCAGTGCGCAGCGATCTGGAACAGGCCTCCTAGTTCACCTTTTCAACACCACACTCGACATCACTTTTTGTGCCCCCACCTTCGAAGGAAGCGGAAAAACGGTTTCATTTGAAGGTGGGCGCAGCGGGACAAAAAAGAGGCTGCCCCGGTGATTGTCGCCCGGATGGCATTGGCGTAGACTCCACGCCGTTCACTTTATGGGTATGGAAAAAATGGATCTGATCCTCTTTGCAATCGACTTTATCCTGCACGTTGATGTGCATTTGAAAGAGCTATTCGAGAACTATGGTGTCTGGGTTTACGCCATCCTGTTTCTCATCATCTTCTGTGAAACCGGGTTGGTAGTGACGCCGTTCCTGCCGGGTGACTCCCTGCTGTTTGCCGCCGGTGCGCTTACCGTGGGCAGCGTGCTGGACGTCCATACCCTGGCGGCCGTGCTGATCATCGCTGCCGTGCTGGGCAACGTGGTCAACTACACCATTGGTCACTTCTTCGGCGAGCAGCTGTTCCGCAATCCGGACTCCAAAATCTTCCGCCGGGATTATCTGGAGAAGACCCACGCCTTCTATGCCAAGCATGGTGGCAAGACCATCATCATCACCCGCTTCCTGCCTATCGTGCGTACGTTTGCGCCGTTTGTGGCAGGGATGGGGGCCATGACCTATCCGCGCTTCCTGGCGTTCAACCTGGTTGGCGGCCTGCTGTGGGTACTCTCCTTCGTCTATGCCGGCCACTTCTTTGGCAATCTGCCGGTAGTGCGTCACAACTTTACCCTGCTGATCTTCGGCATCATTGGTATCTCCCTGTTGCCCATGGTAATTGGCGCGGTCAAGGCCAAGATGAGCACAGCCAGGGCGTAACCAGAAATACGGTCAGCCAGAACGAGAAAGGTGGGAGCCATCATGGCTCCCCCCTTTTTATCTCCACACGGGCATGACACTCAGTTGCAGCAACGCCCTTTCACCAGATTGCCGATGGCCACTACGGTGAAGACCAGCAGGTAAGCGGCGAAGATGACAACCAGCCACTGGGGCATGGAGTAACCGAAGAACTGCCAGGTGATCTGGGCACAATCCCCTTCCGGCATAAAGAGCCAGGGGAGCCACTGATCGAGCGGAGCCCAGCTCGGGAAGTCGGCAAACGGGCTGCAGACGTTGAACGGGGAGGGATTGACCTGATAGTCCACATGCTTGAGGGCCAGCTGGAAGCCGCGGAAGGCACTGTAGCCCCACAGCAACATGGCACTCCAGCGAACATACCACTTATCCGGCGCCACCATGCCGAGCAGACCAGCGGCCAACACACCCAGGGTCGCCAACCGTTCGTAAACACACATCACGCACGGGGAGAGGCCCAGCACATGCTGGAAGAAGAGGGCGCACAACTCGAGGAACAGGGCTGATGCTGCCAACAGGCCCCAGGCCAGCCGATGGGCGGCAATACGGCGGAGAAACTCGATCATCTCATTGATCTCTCAGAAAAAACAGTGGCTGAATTAGAGCAGAGCGGGGCAGAAAAGAAAAGGGCCCTGAAAGGGCCCTCGGAAACCGTCGCAACGGATTAATGCAGTGCCGGTTGTACCGCTGGCAGTGCACTCTCCATCACCAGCCATCCGTGCTGATAGAACCACTCGGTGGCAGGACCAAGCAGCAATTCGACAGAGAAAAAGCCGATCAGCCCCAGCACCAGGGTGTAGGGCAGCGCCATCCAGACCATGCGGCCATAGGAGAGACGCAGCAGCGGCGCCAATGCCGAGGTGAGCATAAACAGGAAGGCGGCCTGACCATTGGGAGTGGCGACCGACGGCAGGTTGGTACCTGTGTTGATGGCCACCGCCAGCAGATCGAACTGGGCGCGGTCGATGGCACCATTGAGCATGGCCGTCTTCACCTCATTGATGTAGACGGTGCCGACAAAGACGTTGTCACTGACCATGGAGAGCACCCCGTTGGCCAAATAGAAGAGGGCCAGCTGGTTCTCCGGTTTGGCTGCCAGTACCAGCTGGATCACCGGCTTGAACAGCTGCTGATCGATGATGACGGCGACCACGCTGAAGAAGACCGCCAGCAGGGCGGTGAAGGGGAGAGCCTCCTGGAAGGCTTTACCCAGCGAGTGCTCCTCGGTGATCCCGGTCAGGGAGGTGGCCAGCACGATGACCGAGAGGCCAATCAGACCAACGGCTGCTAGGTGCATGGCGAGACCGACGATCAGCCAGACCGCAATCAATGCCTGAACGATCAGCTTGGCCTTGTCTTGCGGGCTGCGTTTTGCCTCTTCGTAGCGGTTGTACTCCTCCATGATGGCACGCACCGTGTCCGGCAGGCGGGCGCCATAGCCAAACCAGCGGAACTGTTCCACCAGCACGCAGGTCAGCAGACCACAGATAAAGACGGGGACGGTGACGGGAGACATGCGAATGGCAAATTCGGCGAAGTTCCAGCTGGCTTGCTCGCCGATGATGAGGTTTTGCGGCTCGCCCACCAGAGTGCAGACACCACCCAGCGCGGTACCGATGGCGGCATGCATCATCAGACTGCGCAGGAAGGCGCGAAAATCATCGAGATCCTGGCGATTGAGCTCGGCGACTTCCTTATCATCGGTATGGTCATGGCTGTGACCAAACTCCTTGCCGGACGAGACCTTGTGATAGATAGCGTAAAAGCCGGTGGCGACGCTGATCACCACGGCAATCACGGTCAGGGCATCGAGAAAAGCTGACAGGAAGGCGGAGACCAGACAGAAGGAGAGGGAGAGCAGGATCTTGGAGCGTACACCGATCAGCAGCTTGGTGAAGACATAGAGCAGCAGCTGCTTCATGAAATAGATGCCTGCCACCATGAACACCAGCAACAGCAGCACCTCGATATTGGCGACCAGCTCGTGTTTGACCTGATCGGCGGAGGTCATGCCGATCAACACGGCTTCGATCGCGAGCAGACCACCCGGTTGCAGAGGGTAGCACTTGAGGGCCATGGCCAGGGTGAAGATAAACTCAACGACAAGTAACCAGCCCGCAATGAAAGGATCAAGGTGGAAGGCGATCGGATTGATCACCAGAAATAGCAAGATGGCGCTTTTATACCACTGTGGTGCATTGCCCAAGAAGTTCTTGGCGAATGCCTGCCCTAGGCTTATTGGCATGATAATGGGTCTCAACTTTGTTGTTAGGATCTGCTTCTATGCAGTCAAGGATGATTCGACCTGTGCCTCCGGATGTTG
>NZ_CAWNZT010000072.1:0-1115 GCF_963878965.1 Aeromonas sp. HMWF015
TTTTAACTTTTTTCCCCAGTAAAAACAAGCACTAAGAGCTATCCACTCGAGACCTTTAAAGAGCAATTGCATATTTGCTGCGATAAATTTGTTATTAACATTTAAATCAATGGTGGAAATAGTCATCACTCTCTGTCACAAAGCTTCCATTAATTAACCAAGCGGATGGATAAACAGCCAAAAAAACGCCAAAACGGACAAAAATAGTTCACTAAGGCGGAATTGATATACCCCAAATTCATTTTTCAACAGGCAATGAGCAAAACCCGAATATATGATCTGCATCACATTGGCTGTGGATGGCAAACCACCCCGGCTGAGTACGCAGAGCAACCCAGATTCCTTCCATCAGATTGCAATATCGGCCTTCGCCCGCGGTTATAGCGGAACAAATCAGGAAATATGGCAAACATCACTGCCGCAGTACCATTTGGCATCGTGCCGAAATAATCACCAGCTCGGGGAAACTAAGATGACGGGCGGGTGGAGAACTGGTATCAACAGAAATCGAATCCAGATCAATTAAACGCTGAATTACCCTTGCCAACCCGGAACGCTCTTTTTATGGTTGCTCCCTTGTTACACCCAGAACAGCGTTTATGAAGCACATCGAAGAGTTCTACCTGTTCGTCAAGGTGGTGCAAGAGGGAGGATTCTCCCACGCTGCAGCCGCACTGGGCATGCCAACAGGCACCATCAGTCGACGCATTTCCCAGCTGGAAGAGCAACTGGGTTGCTCCCTGCTACATCGCTCTACCCGCAAGCTCCGCCTTACCGATGATGGCCTCAGATACTACGAACGTCTCTGCACGCCACTCGCACAAATCGAGCAGGCCACCAGCGAGATCCAGGGTCAAGAGGCCGACATCACCGGGCTTATCCGGATAGCTGCGCCGATCGCACTCTCCAACACCATCCTCATCGATATGCTGGCCGAATTCGGGCTGCACTATCCCGAGGTACAGTTCGATATCACCCAGACCAATGATCACCAGCACCTGTTCGACAATGATCGGGATCTGGTGTTCTTCAACGGTGAGCTGCCCCAGTCACTGCCCAATGCGATCTGTCTCGGCCATATCGAGTACGGCCTGTTTGCCTCACCACTCTATTTG
>NZ_CAWNZT010000073.1:0-3496 GCF_963878965.1 Aeromonas sp. HMWF015
CGCCGATGATGTCACCAACCACAAGCCGCATCCCGACACCTTCTTGCAGGTGGCCGAACTGCTCGGCGCCAATCCCGCCAACTGTCTGGTGTTTGAAGATACCCGGATCGGGCTTGAGGCTGGCAAGGCGGCAGGGATGGATACCGTGCTGGTTATCGAAGGTGACCTGCACCAGCGCCAAACGGCTCAGGGGCAAGCAGGCAAACCGATAAAATGGTGCCGTCACAGTGGCACCATTTTTTGTTCATGTGAGCATGGCGGTAGCGTCAGTGCCCGGACAGAGTTGCGATCGCAGCCGGAATAGTGGCAACCGTCAGACAAAGGGCATTGGCCTCATCCTGTAGTGCCTGATGAGTGCGAAGCAGCTCAAGGGCTTCGGCAGGGGTATCTGCAAAGGTGGGGGCGGCGATGGCGGCAAATCCCTGTTCGACCAGTTGACGACGCTCATCGCTATAGCTGGGTGCATTGGCATCTAGATAGGTAAGCGCTTGACCCTGCTTGAAAAAGTGATAGTTAGGCATCGATTGGCCCCGCAAAAATAAAGCGCCATTCTACTCCTTTTTGCTCCGCCGCCAGCGTCAATCTGTGTCGTCTCAAGTGATCTCGTTCACATTTTTATCAACAAACCCTTACCGATTGGGCGCCGTACAAATCCCCTCTTCACGCGGCGTCAGACAACACCCGATACCGTCACTCTGCGCCAAACAAAACGCCTCCACAAAGGAGGCGTTGCGGCTGAAACAGGGTGGCTCCCGTTACATGGCATTCGTCGATTCGAAGATCTTGTCCGCCGAGGCCTCGACAAAGCCCGGATAGAGTACGCCGTCGGCCTGCGGATAGCGCAGGGCAAACTCGTAGAAGCAGCTCGGGATGGTACGCACCCCATCGCTGAACGGCACCTCGGCTTTGTCCGCCATGGTGGAGGATTGCTCCAGCATCACCTGCGGGTCCCCTTTCACCTCGCCACCCACGCTGTTGAGCACGAAACCCGCCGCCTTGAGCGCCGCATTGACCTGATGGATGGTGTCGAAGTCCTTCAACTTGTTGATATTGACCGTGAAGTGGTTGGCACGATAACCCCATGCTGCCATCCATGCCGCGTACTCGCTCTCCGCCAGCAGAGTCTGATAATCGGCATAGGAGACCTGCCAGGGGGCGCCGGTGTAGAGAAATGCCGGGGTATCGGTCAGATGATCGGGCACCTGATCGGCCAGCTTGTGGATGATGGCCTGCGCCGCCGGGGAGAACTCTTCGACCTTCAGCTCGCTGATAAACACCTTGGGAGCGTCCGGATCCTGATGCTCGAAGTGCTTGGCGTAGAGCTTCTTGGCCTTGAAGACATACTCGCCCTTCTGCTCGTAACCGAGCGCCAGGAAGTGGGCTGCCAGCTTCTCCAGCCCCAGCTTGGGCAGGTTGTAGGTACGAAACGCCACGTGATCGTTGACGATGGGCTCGCCGCCACCCAGCAGGGTGTGCACCTTGAGGGCGCTCGGGGTCACCTTGATGTAGCTGTCCCACAGATGGCTGAACAGGGTGTCGATATCCTTTTGCATCTCTCTTTCCTTTGATTGCGGGTACAAATCGGGGCACCGCTGGATGCCCCGTGTCGTTATTAGAAGCGCAGGCCGGGCGACAGCTGATCCGGCATGGCGGCTTTGCTGTCTTCGACGGAGGCAACCGGATACGCACAGTAGTCAGCAGCGTAGTAGGCGCTTGCCCTGTGGTTGCCGGAAGCGCCGATGCCACCAAACGGCGCGGCACTGGAGGCGCCGGTAATGGGTTTGTTCCAGTTGACGATACCGGCGCGGATCCGCTTGAAGAAATGGTGCCAGTCCGCCTCCTTGTCCCCCAGCAGACCGGCCGAGAGACCGTAGCGGGTGGCGTTGCCCTGATCGATAGCAGCATCGAAATCATCGTAACGAATGAGTTGCAGCAGCGGTCCAAAGTACTCTTCGTCCGGCAGCGCGCTCACTGAGGTCACGTCGATAATGCCCGGGGAGACAAAACCTGTGCCCGCTTCCAGGTGCTTGAGGGTAAGCAGGCTCTCGCCACCGAGGCGCTGCAGGTTGGCTTGCGCCTCGACCATGCCCAGTGCAGCACGTTCGCTTATCATCGAGCCCATAAACGGCTGCTCGGCGGCGTCGTAGAGGCCGACCTTGATCTGGCTAACCACCTCGATCAGTCGCTTGACTAGGGCATCGCCACGCTCGCCGTGCTCGACAAACAGACGGCGGGAACAGGTACAGCGCTGACCGGAAGTGATAAATGCCGACTGGACGATGGCATGCACCGCGCCGTCGATGTCGCTCACGTCTTTCACGATCAGCGGGTTGTTGCCGCCCATTTCGAGGGCCAGGATCTTGCCCGGCTGGCCGGCAAACTGCTGATGGAGGAAATGACCGGTGCGGGATGAACCAGTGAAGAAGAGGCCGTCGATGTCGGGATTGCCCGCCAGCGCCTTGCCGGTCTCGACCTCCCCTTGCACCAGATTGAGCACCCCCTTGGGCAGCCCCGCCTCCTGCCATACCTTGACCATGGCTTCGGCCACCATGGGGGTCAGCTCGGAGGGTTTGAATACCACGGCGTTACCCGCAATCAGCGCCGGGACTATATGGCCGTTGGGCAGATGGCCCGGGAAGTTGTAGGGGCCGAACACCGCCACCACACCGTGGGGCTTGTGACGGACAAACGCCTTGGCACCCGGCATGGCATTTTCAACGGTGCCGGTGCGCTCGTCGTGGGCACGGATGGAGATGGCAATCTTGCCCTGCATGGCCGCAACTTCAGTGCGGGTCTCCCACAGCGGTTTGCCTGTTTCGCGGGCGATGGTCAGGGCCAGCGCCTCTTTCTGCTCGCCGAGCAGGTCGGCATAACGGCGCACTATGGCCAGACGATCCTCAAGGCTCATATCCGCCCAGTGGTAGAAGGCGGCACGGGCGGCCTTGACGGCGGCATCCACTTGCGCCGCGCTGGCGGCAGCCCCCTGCCAGATCACCTCGTTCTTGGCCGGATCGGTTGACTCGAACGGCTTGCCTTCACCGGCAAGCCACTGACCGTCGATAAATTGCACTAACTGGCTCATCCATTCACTCCCTGTCGCTGGCAGGCAGCCTCGGCTGCCTGTCTGATAATCGGTTTGCTTGTCCTGTTTGCCTCAGTCGAGGTCAACCACCCGCACCATGTCGCCATCCTGCACCTTGAGTGCCGCCGCCATCTTGGGCGGAATGATGGCTTCGTGCTTGTCGAGATCGACGCGGATATTGCCGTAGCAGGCGCGGTAATGTTCGAAACGGCTGTTGCAGATAAGGTGGGTCTTGCCACCGATGGGCTCGCCCACCAGCACCCGCAGCTTCTTGCTGCGGCGCACGCTGCGGATATTCTTCACGTCGCACTCGACGGTGGGGCCCGCATCGAAAATATCGACGTAGCCACGGTTCACAAAGCCCTCGTCCTGCAGCATCTTGATGGCGGGGCGGGTCTTCTCGTGGGTCTGGCC
>NZ_CAWNZT010000073.1:3515-4202 GCF_963878965.1 Aeromonas sp. HMWF015
GACGTAGATGGGGTACTTGGGCATCAACTCGGCGATAAAGCGCTTCTTGCCGATGCCGGTCAGATAGTCGACGGTGGGAAAATCCATCGAGAAGAAGTGGGTTTGCAGCCACTCGTAGAAGGGACTGTGGCCGTTGGCATCGGAGACGCCGCGCATCTCGGCGAAGACGGTCTCGTCAAACAGCTCAGGGTGCTCGGCCATAAACAGAAAGCGGTGCTTGGAGAGCAGGCGGCCGTTGAGCCCCTCGCGGGCACATTCGCGCAAAAACAGGGTGCAGAGCTCGGAGTTGCCGGTGTAGTCGTTGGAGAGGGTCAGGGTTTCAACGACGTTGTAGATGCCGAGCTTGGGGGAAGAGTGCACCACCTTGCCGATGTGGTAGTTGTAAAACGGCTGGGAGAGGCCAACCGCGGCATCGATGGCACAGGTGCCGACCATCTCGCCGGTCTCCAGATCCTCGGCCACGAAGAAGTAGAGGCAGTCCCCCTTGCCGGCGGGCTTGTCGGAAAAAGTCTGGGTAGAGGCATCGATCTTGCGCTGCAGCAGCTCATCGTTGACGGGCAACGAGGTCATGCCGGTGCCGGACTCGATGGCGCAGGTCTTGAGCCCGGCAAAATCTTTTTGCTCGATGGGACGGATAACCAACATAAATGACAACTCCCTTTCATTGACGACAGGTGGGGTCCCGGC